>NZ_JBJHAE010000003.1:0-280191 GCF_054050895.1 Blastococcus sp. SYSU DS0669
GCGTGCGGTTCGCCCACGAGGTGCACCCGTCGGAGATCGCCTACGACTACTGGACGACGGTCCGCACCATGGAGGCGATCGGGCACCGCGAGGCCTTCGGGCTGAACTGGGACCCGTCGCACTTCGTCTGGCAGGACCTGGACCCGGTCGGCTTCATCTGGGACTTCAAGGACCGGATCTACCACGTCGACTGCAAGGACGCGAAGAAGCAGGTCGGCAACGGCCGCAACGGCCGGATGGGCTCCCACCTGCCCTGGGCCGACCCGCGGCGCGGCTGGGACTTCGTCTCCACCGGGCACGGCGACGTCCCGTGGGAGGCCTGCTTCCGGATGCTCAACACCATCGGCTACGACGGGCCCATCTCGGTGGAGTGGGAGGACGCCGGCATGGACCGCCTGATCGGCGCCCCCGAGGCGCTGGAGTTCGTCCGCCGGCTCGCCTTCGACCCGCCGTCGGCCGCCTTCGACGCCGCCTTCTCCAGCGGCAGCTGACCCCACCCACGAGACGAGGGAAGACCATGGGTCCACTCGACGACCAGGTGGTGCGCGCCGACTCGCTCACCGCCACCCCCGACGGCCTCGACATCGCCGTCTACTCGCACTGGTACCGCGCGCTGCCGCTGCCCTCCCTGGTGAAGGCCGACCTGACCGTCGACGGCGAGCCGATCGACACCTCGACCCTGGCGGTGACCGTCAACGGCCACCGGTACGCCTTCGCCGAGCTGGCCGGGAAGGGGGACGAGTACTGGTTCACCACCGACCCGGTGGTGTTGCACGTGCCGGTCCCGACCGCGCCGGGCCGCGAGCACCGGGTGGAGCTCCTGCTCGGCCTGTCGATCCCCTACATCCTCACCGGCCCGGACCGGGTGCCGCTCGTGGCGCCCAGCCGGACCGACAAGACCCTGACCGCCGCGGGAGCCTGAGTTGACCGACACCGCACCCGGGCTGCCACGCCTGGGCACCACCCTGTTCAGCCTGACCCTGGAGCAGCGCAGGGCCGGCCGGGACTTCGCCTCCCTGGTGGCCGAGGTCGCCGCCCGTGACCTCGGCCCCGGCCTGGAGATGGTCGCGTTCCAGAGCCTCCGCGGCTGGCCGCGCCTGGACGACGACGCCGTCCGTGAGGTCCGCGGCGTGGTCGAGGCCTCCGGCCTGACCCCGTCCTGCCTCGCGATCAACAACGACCTCGGGCTCTACCCGGGGCGGCTGCTCTCGGACGACGAGTCCTACGACTACGTCGCCGTCCAGGTGCGCGGCGCCGCCGCGCTCGGCTTCCCGGTCACCCGGGTCGGCGTCGAGACCAGCCCGGCGATCCTCGAGCGGCTGCTGCCGCTGGCCGAGGAGCTGCAGGTCGGGATCGGCGTGGAGATCCACGCGCCGCTCACCATCGAGGCCCCACCGGTGGCTGCGCTGAAGGACCTGTTCACCCGCCTGGACACGCCCTGGCTCGGTTTCATCCCCGACATGAGCTCGAGCATGCGGGCGATCCCCGGGGCCGTCGACGACGCCCACCGCGCCGCCGGTATCCCCCCGGAGCTCACGGCGCTCACCAAGGAGCTGTGGTCCGAGCCGGGGCCCACCATGGCCAAGTTCCCCGAGCTGGAGCAGCGAGCTGCCGAGGCGGGCGCGACCCCCGCCCAGGTGGGGAACCTGAAGATGCTCTTCACGATGCACGGGCGGATGGCGCCCGAGCGGTGGGCCGACTTCTTCCCGCACGTCGTGCACGTGCACGGCAAGTTCTACGGCGTCGAGGCGGGCCCCGACGGCCTCACCGATCCGTCGATCGACTGGCCGGCGGTGGCCCGGGTGCTGGTCGAGCAGGGCTACACCGGCTTCATCTCCAGCGAGTACGAGGCGCACGCCTACAGCGACCGGCACGGCGCCTTCGACCAGGTCCGCGCTCAGCACGACATGCTCAAGGGGCTCCTCGAGCAGCAGCCGGTGGGGGCGGCCCGATGAGCGGCTCCTACGACGTCGTGGTCGTCGGCTCGGGCCCGGTGGGGACGGCGGTCGCCCGCGAGCTCGCCGACACCGCCCCGGCGCTGCGGGTGCTCGTGCTCGAGGCCGGGCGGGCGCTCGGCGACCCGGCGGGCGGGCACGTCAAGAACATCGCCGACGTCGAGGAGCGGGACCGGCTGCTGGCAGCCCTGGCCACGGGACCCGGGCCGCTGCCCGGTGGCACACCGCCGCGTCCGGGCACGGTGCTCGTCGGTGCCGAGGCCATGCCCAACGCCGCCATGTCGACCAACGTCGGCGGGATGGGCGCCCACTGGACGGCCGCCTGCCCCCGGCCGGTGGACGACGAGGTGCCCGGCTGCGTCGACCCGACCGTCCTCGGCGAGGCGCTGACCCGGGCCGAGGAGCTCCTCGCGGTCACCACGCACGCCTTCGACCGCGCCCCCCTCACCGGGGCGGTGCAGCGGGCGCTGGGGGAGCTCTTCGACCGGCCGCACCGCCGGCCGGTCGGGGCCATGCCGGTCGCCGTGACGGTGGGGGAGGACGGCGCCCTGCACTGGACCGGCCCGGCCACCATCGCCGGCGACCTGTGGCAGCGGCCCGAGGTGGAGCTGCGCACCGGCACGCTGGCCCGGCGGATCCTGCTCGACGGCGGGCGGGCGACCGGCGTCGAGGTCGTCGACGTCCCCACCGGCGAGCGGTCGACGGTCAGCGCCCGGGCGGTGGTCGTCGCCGCCGACGCGTTCCGGACCCCGCAGCTGCTGCACGCCTCGGGGGTGCGTCCGCGGGCGCTGGGCCGGTACCTGACCGAGCACCCGCAGATCATGGCCGCGTCTCTCCTCGACGAGCAGCACGTGCCCGACGGCGTCCTGGTCGACGTCGACCTGCCGCGGTCGTCGGCCACGGCGCCCGGTGGTGGGGCGATCGTGCCGGTGTCCGGGGTGTCCTGGGTGCCCTACGCCGCCGACCGGCCCTTCCACGGCCAGGTCATGCAGATGGACGCCTCGCCGGTGCCGCTCGACCCGGGCACCACCGTCCGTCCCGGCCAGGTCGTGGGCCTCGGCTGGTTCTGCAAGAAGGAGCTCTCCCCGGACAACCGCGTCTGGTTCGACGACGACGAGACCGACGGGCACGGCCTGCCCGCGATCCGGATCGACTACGCGCTCAGCGACGCCGACCGGTCCGCGATCGAGGCGGCGAAGGCCGAGGTGGCCCATGCGGCCCGGGCTCTCGGGCGACCGCTCGGGGACCCCTTCGTCATGCCCTCCGGCAGCTCGCTGCACTACCTCGGGACCACCCGCATGGGCGCCACCGACGACGGCACGAGCGTGTGCGACCCGACCGGCCGGGTCTGGACCACCGAGAACCTCTACGTCGGCGGCAACAACGTCATCCCGACCGCGACGGCCTGCAACCCGACGCTGACCGCCGTCGCGCTCGGGGTGCTGACCGCTCGCACCGTGGCCGCCTCGCTGGCGGCCGCCACCACCCCAGAAGGAGCGCACGCATGAGCCCCCGTGTCCTGGTCGTCGGCAGCGGGCCGACCGGTGCCGCCTACGCCCGGTTGCTGCTCGAGCAGGTCCCGGACGTCTCGGTCCTGATGGTGGAGGCGGGGCCGTTCGTGACCACCCCGCCGGGCATGAACGTCAAGAACGTCCCCGATCCGGACGAGCAGGCCGCCGCACGGCTGGCCTCGCAGGGGCGGTCGCACGAGAGCGGTGTCTCGGGCATCCCCGGCGGCGTCGTCGTCGAGGGCACGATCACCGCCCGGCAGGGCACCCACCTGATCGGGCGGGCGGCCGAGGGCTCGGCCGGCATGCCGGCCGCCGCCGGGGCGACCTGCGTCGGGGGTCAGGGCGTGCACTGGACGTGCGCCACACCCGCGCCGACCGGGCCGGAGCGGGTGCCGTTCATCGACGACGCGGAGTGGGAGCAGCACCTGGCCACCGCGGAGGGGCTGCTCCACGTCCACCGGCCCTCGTTCGACGGCGCGCCGCAGGCCGCGGCGATCCTCGAGCGGATCCGCGGCGAGTTCGCGTCCGACGGCATCACCGTCCGGCCGCTGCCCGTCGCCGCTGATCCGCGGGACGACGGCTCCCTGCGCTGGAGCGGTACCGACGTCGTCCTCGGCCCGCTGGCCGAGGGCGCCCACGCCGACCGGTTCACCCTCCGGGCGGAGACGCTGTGCGTCCGGGTGCTGCGGGAGGGCGACCGCGCCGTCGGCGCGGTACTGCGCGACCAGCGGACCGGGGCGGAGGAGGAGGTGCGGGCGGACGTCGTCGTGCTGGCGGCCGACGCGCTCCGCACTCCTCAGCTGATGTGGGCCTCCGGGATCAGGCCCGGGGCACTCGGGCGGTACCTGACCGAGCACCCGCTGCTCTTCGGCGTCGTGGCGGTGCGGCCGGACCTCCTGCCGCCCGGGGACGGCGGGACCGGTCCCGTCGACCCGATCCGGGCGATCATCGCGATCCCGTTCGACGAGGAGCGGCACCCCTACTCCGCCCAGATGATGTTCAGCCCGGTGTCACCGGTCCCGCTCCCGGAGGGCAGCCGCTTCCGTGACAACCCGGCCGGTTACGTCGGCATGGGTTGGGGGATCCGCAAGCGGCCCCGCCCGGAGGACCGGCTCACCTTCGAGGACGACCGGCCCGACGAGAACGGGCTGCCGGGCATCCGGATCGCCTACGAGCTCACCGACGTGGAGGAGGCGGACTTCGAGCGCGCCCGCAAGCACCAGGCTCGGGCGGCGGCCGCTCTGGGGGAGTTCGTCGACGGGATGCCGAAGGTCATGCCGGCCGGCAGCTCGCTGCACTACATGGGCACCGTCCGCATGGGGCCCGCCGACGACGGCACCAGCGTCTGCGACTCGTTCTCCCGCGTCTGGGGCGTGCCCGGCCTCGTGCTGGCCGGCAACGGCCTGATCCCCACCGCCAACTCGATGAATCCCACGCTGACCAGCGTGGCCCTCGCCGTCCGCGGCGCGAGCGCACTGGCCGCCGAGCTCTCGAAGGAGAACTGACCATGCTCGACTTCCCGATCATCCAGGGCCGCGGCTTCCGCAACGTCACCGACGGCGGGCAGGTCACCGGCTTCTCGTTCCAGCTGCGCAACCCCAACTACCGCGGCGGGCCCGCCAGCATGCTCGACGGCATCGAGGTCGTCGTCGACGGCGAGCGCATCCCCGACCACGTGCCGCTGTGGACGATCTCGGGCCGCACCTTCACCCGAGACGAGCTGCGGGCCTCGACCGACGTCCGCTGGCAGCTCGACGAGCCGGCGACCATCACCGTGCCGAAGCCCGGCGGCCTGTCGGTGGGCGTGCACCGCATCGACGCCACGCTCTTCCTGCGCCGGTCGTACTTCCCGCCGCTGATCTCACGGTCGGAGTTCAGCATCACCGGCTCCGGCGTCATCGTGCCGCCGGTGCCGGCGGGCGGGTTGAAGTACTGCGTCTCCACCTACAGCTACACCGGCGACGTCTACACGTCGATGACGCTCGAGGACGTCTTCGCCGACATCGCCGACCTCGGGGCCACCGGCATCGAGATCCTCGGCGAGGGCAACCTGCCGAACTACCCGTCGCCCGATGCGGCCTGGGTCGACGGCTGGCACGCGCTGGTGGAGAGATACGGCCTCACGCCCACCAACTTCGGCTCGTGGGTCGACACCACCCGGTTCCACGGCCGCGACCTGACCGCCGAGGAGGGCGCTGAGCAGCTCCAGCTCGACCTCCGCCTGGCCAAGGAACTGGGCTTCACCTCCGTGCGGCCGAAGTTCGGCGTCGTCTCCTGGGACCTCGACCCGCACCCGATCTGGGAGCAGGTCGTGGAGCGCTCGCTCGATCTCGCCGCCGAGCTCGACGTCGTCATCTGCCCGGAGATCCACTCGCCGACGCCGATCAAGCACCCGGTCACCCAGGGCTACGTCGACTTCATCGAGAAGACCGGCACCGAGCACTTCAAGCTGCTGATCGACACCGGCATCTTCCAGACCGCCGCCGTCCGCGAGGCGGCGGAGGTCCTCGGCACCGACGACGACGAGGACGTCCCGCCGCCGTTGCGCCCGCTGCGGGTGCCCATGTCCGACCTGGCCGATGTGCTGCCGCACACCCACTTCATCCAGGCCAAGTTCTTCGAGATCGACGACGACCTGCACGACCTCCACGTGCCCTGGGGTGACATCGTCCCGACGCTCGAGCAGGCCGGCTGGAACGGCTGGCTGTCCAGCGAGTACGAGGGCCGCCGCGACCCCTACCGCGGCCGCGACCAGGTCCGTCGCCAGCACGCCCTGCTGCGGTCGCTGCAGGCCGGCGCCCAGCGGGGCTGAAGGACAGGAGCAGCCCGGTTCCCCGGGCACCGGACCGCCCGGCGCCCGGCCCCTGACCAAGGAGAGAGGACACGACATGACCGTCGACACCCCATCGGTCGAGGCGCTCGCCCATCGGCTCGCCGCCCTCGAGGAGCAGCTCGCGGAGGCGCAGCGGACCGCCGAGCGCGCCGCGGACCGCGGCGCGGTGGACAACGTCTTCAACCGCTACATGCACTACCACAACGCCTACGAGGACCAGCGGATCATCGACGAGCTGTGGGCCAAGCCGGGGACACCCGACATGTGGGCCCGGTACAACAACGTCGGGCTGTACACCTCCTACGAGTCCGTCACGGCCTACCACCGCGGGCGACCTCGTCCCGTGGGCAAGCTGCTGTTCCACTACACGAGCACGCCGGTCATCGAGGTCGCCGCGGACGGCGAGACGGCCAAGGGCATCTGGATCATGGCCGGCCTGGAGTCGGGCCTGATGGACCCCGAGGTCGCCAAGGACGTGCCCCCGTGGGTCTTCTCCGGCGGCGAGGTGGACGGCAAGCCCGTCTGGGCGCACTGGGTCTGGTGCAAGTACGGCGTGGACTTCATCAAGCAGGACGGTGAGTGGCGGATCTGGCACTTCCGCTGCTACGAGGTCGCCCGCGCGCCGTTCAACCGCGACTGGATCTCCTTCGCCAAGGACAACCAGGAGAGCCACGACTCGCAGCTCGCCTGGTTCGGCGACGACGGGGTGCCGGTCTTCCTCCCGCCGGTCGACGAGCCGGTCACCACCGGCAACTACTACCCGTACGCGAACGACAAGGTGCAGGTGCTCGAGCCGGAGCCGCCGCAGCCCTACGAGAAGTTCGAGGACACCTTCCGCTGATGCCGGCAGAACCTGACGCCGAGGTCCGGGCAGCCGCACCGTCGGGTCCCGTCGTCGACCCGACGGTGCGGCGCCCCGGGCTGGTTCTCGCGATCGCCTGCGCGGCGCAGTTCATCTGCGTGCTCGACGTCTCCATCGTCAACGTGGCTCTGCCACCGATGCAGCAGAGCCTGGGCCTCTCGGCCACGGGTCTCCAGTGGGTGGTGAGCAGCTACACGCTCACCTTCGCAGGCTTCCTCCTGCTCGGGGGTCGCGTCGGAGACCTCTGGGGCCGCAGGTCCGCCTTCATCGGCGGCCTGCTGATCTTCTCCGTCGCCAGCCTCGCGGCAGGGCTGGCGCAGGAGGGCTGGCAGGTCGTGGGAGCACGCTTCGTGCAGGGCGTGGGCGGTGCGGTGCTGGTGCCGACGACGCTGAGCCTGGTGACCACGGGCTTCCTCGATCCGGCGGCGCGGGCGCGGGCGCTCAGCGTGCTGACCGCCGCCGCGGCCGCCGGCGGGGGGCTCGGCGGCGTCATCGGCGGGCTGCTCACCGGTCTGCTCAGCTGGCGCTGGGTCTTCATCGTCAACGTGCCGCTGGGAGCCGTGCTCGTGGTCGCGGCCGCGGTGTCGCTGTCCGGTCGGGCACGCGGGCACGTGCGCGGGCAGCTCGACCTACCGGGCTCGGTGACGGTCACCGCGGCGACGGCGGCGCTGGTCTCCGCCGTCATCCTCGGCGAGGACCGTGGCTGGGGCTCGGTCGAGAGCCTGGCGTGCCTCGCCCTCTCGATCGCGGCCTTCGGTCTGTTCGTCGTCGCGGAGCGCCGGGCCGAGCAGCCCGTCGTCCCGTTGTGGGTCTTCCGGGTACGTCCGGTGTCCGTGGCCAACGGGATCTCCGCCCTCATCGGCGGTGTGCTGCCGGCCACCATGTTCTTCCTGGTGCTCTACCTGCAGCAGGTGCGGGGCATGGACCCGCTCGAGGCCGGGCTGGCGCTGACGCCGGGAGCGCTCGGCATCGCGCTCGGCGCCCGGGTGGCTTCGGGGCTGATCGGCCGGCTGGGGCCACGCGGCACCTTCTGGGTGGGGGCACTGCTGTCGGCGGTGGCGCTGGTCTGGCTGTCGGGGATCGACGTGGAGGGCCGGTACGCCGTCGACGTGCTGGTGCCGCTCGTGCTGGCGATGGCCGGGTTCGGCATGTCGGGACTACCCCTGACCGTGACCGCGACGTCAGGGCTGGGACCGGAGCGCGCGGGCCTGGCGTCGGGGCTGCTCGCGTCGGCACGGCAGGTGGGCAGCGCGGTCGGGCTGGCGGCTCTCGTCGCGCTGGCCACGGCGTGGGCGGGGCAGTCCGCCGAGCTGGGGGCCGCGGCCGCCACGCGCGGGTACGGGGTCGGGCTGCTCGCCGGTGCCGGCCTCATCGCGCTGGCCGGCCTGGTGGCGCTCGCCCTGCCCGGGCGGGGCGACACGGCAGGTCCCGGCCATCACCGAGGCTGATACCGGGCATCAGGCGAAAGCGTTGGTCCGTGTGACCTGCACTACGGCAGAATGGCGGGTGAGCAGAAACGCCTCTCTCACCCTCCCAGGGCTTTTCGCCCCAGGCGGTCGACAGAACCGCCGCTGGGGACCCTTTCCAGGGTCTCCCGGTGATCTCGGACCGTCGTGCGTCGGCGCGCCCCGGAGGGGTCGGCCGCCGGCCACGCAGAGAGAAGGGAATTCCAGACGTGGCCTGGACCAAGTGGTCGTACATGGATCACTGGGTGACGGAGACGCCGCAAGGGCCTCAGCCCCCGTCGTTCAACCGCGCCTCCATGGATAGGTACGTCAAGCAGTTGTCGGCCCTGGGCTTCACCGGCTTCGACACCTTCTTCTTCTACCTCCCGATCTACGCCGGCATGTACGGCGGCGTGCCCGGTTTCGAGCGGTACCTGCAGGACAGCGGCTTCGACAAGATCACCGGCATCTTCTCCGCCTACCCGTCGGCGACGAGGTACACCGCACCGCACGTGCCGGAGACGCACGACCGGATCGTCGCCGACTGCACGAACACCCTGCGCATGTGCGAAGGGCTGACCGGGGTCGAGAACTTCATCGTGATGCCGACGTCCACCTACCACCAGACCGAACCGGTCACCGACGACACGATCAAGGTGGTCGCCGACCTGTGGAACCGGGTCGGGAAGCTCACCCTCGAGCACGGCATGAAGACCACCTGCCACTTCGAGTTCTGGGGCGCGATCCGCACCCGTGAGCAGATCGACACGTTCTTGTCCTACACCGACCCGGAGCTCGTCCACTTCTTCTGCGACACCGCTCAGCACACCATCGCCGGCGTCGACCCGATCCAGCTGTTCCGCGACTACCGGGACCGCTGCACGGGGTTCCACTTCAAGGACACGAAGAACGTCGACGAGCACGAGGCCTACCGCACGCCGCCGGACCCGGAGCTGATGGCGCCGCAGGTCACCCGCTGGTTCTACGAGATGGGGGAGGGCGGGCTGGTCGACTTCCCGGCGCTGATGAAGGAGATCGTCCGATCCGGTTACGACGGCTGGCTGACCGTGGAGCACGACAAGGCCGAGCTCGGCGGTGGCAGCTACGCCGAGGCCACCGCCGTCGCCAAGTGGTACATCGACAACGTCCTCGCCGAGGCAGAGGCCGAGGTCCGGGCGGAGCTGGAGGCCGCACGATGAAGGACTCCCTGCGCTGGTCGTACGCGCTCAACCAGTGGAACGTCCGGCTCGACGTCTTCGTCCGCCACGAGGACCAGCAGCGGGCGCTGAAGACCGTCTCCGCCTGCGGCTTCGACCACGTCGAACTCGCGTCGGGCACGGGGCGCTGGGACAACATCAGCCGCCCCGAGGTCATCCTGCTCAACCACGGCAGCCACTCCGGCTTCCTCGACTTCCTGCGCCGGGCCGAGGTGCACGGCGTCTCCAGCATGTTCTGGGACCCTCAGGCGCCCGCGGAGGAGGAGGAGGGCTACGCGTTCCGGACGACGGCGAACCCGGACGACCACGACGCGATCGTCGAGTGGTCGAAGCCGTTCGTGGAGTTCCTCGCCGGCGTCGGCGCCGAGCAGCTCGTCGTCCGCCCGGTCGGCTCGGCCTGGATGACGCCGCCGCTGGACGCCGACGGGATCAAGGTCATCGGTGACGTCTGGAACCGGATCGGCGAGCTGACCTCTGCCGCCGGTCTGGGGCTGGCCCTGCACTACGACTGCCTGGGTGCCGTGCACACCGCCGACGAGCTGACCGCGCTGCTGGAGGCCACCGACCCGGCGACCGTCGGCCTCGCCCTGGACACCGCCGAGTTCACCGTCGGCGGGATCGACCCGGTCGCCTACTACCGCGAGCACGCCGACCGGGTCACCCACGTGCACCTCAAGGACACCCGCTACGCCGACACCGGCGAGGAGCACCGGATGCCGGGCGCCGAGTCGACGATGCTCAAGGGCGGCGCGGGCCGGCGGATCGAGCGGTGGTTCTACGAGCTGGGCACCGAGGGCGGCCTGGTCGACGTCCCGGGCTTCGTCGCGGCGCTGCGCGAGGACGAGTTCGGTGGCTGGGTCGTCGTCGAGAGCGACCACGGCGGCAACCCGGCCGAGCTCGCCATGCTCAACAGCTGGTACCTGCAGCACGAGCTGGGGGTGCCGAAGCGATGACCGCCTCCGAACGCGCCATCAAGTGGTCGTACATGGACCACTGGCGCAGCAACGGGCCGTCCGGGCCGGTCGACCAGTGGCACTCCCACAAGACCATGTCCGCCTTCCTCAAGCAGATCAAGGCGACCGGGTTCGACGCGATCGACACGTTCGACTTCCGGATCTGGCAGATGTACGGCGACTACGGCGGCCCGGCCAAGTACCAGCAGGTGGTGCAGGACCACGGGCTCGAGCGGATCGTGAACACGTTCCACGCCGCCGACTACGACCTGCGCAACTACGCGCCCCACCTGCCGGAGACGCACGACAACATCCTCGAGGACTTCCGGGTCACCATGGGCCGCTGGTCGGAGATCCAGCTGGACAACATCATCGTGATGCCGGCGACCCTCTACTACGACATGGAGCCGGTCACCGAGGACAAGCTCAAGTACACGGCGGAGTGCTGGAACAAGGTCGGTGAGATCACCGCGGGCTACGGGGTGCGGCTCACCTGCCACCACGAGTTCTTCTCCGGCATCCAGAGCGAGCCGGACATCGACACCTTCTACTCGTACACCGACCCGCGGTACGTGTCCTTGTTCGTCGACACCGCGCAGCACTGCATCGCGGGGGTGGACCCGGTGGCGCTCTACAACCGCCACGCCCACCGGGTCAGCGGCTTCCACTTCAAGGACACCCGCAACGTCGCCACCGGCGACGACCACCGGCACCGGCCGGACTCGGAGATCATGGCGCCGACCACGGGCAAGTGGTTCTACGAGATGGGCACGCCGCACGGCCTCGTCGACTTCGAGGCGATGATGACGGCGGTCCGGGACAACGGTTACCGCGGCTGGATCTCCGTCGAGCACGACAAGGCCAACAAGCAGGGTGGCGACTACTCGGAGAGCACCGCCGTCTCCCGCTGGTACGCGAAGAACGTCCTCGAGGAGATCTACCGGTGAGCGCCATCCGTTGGGCCTATGCGATCAACCAGTGGAAGCCGCAGTTCGACGACTTCGTCCGCCGCGAGGAGCACGAGCGCGCACTGAAGACCATCTCCATCGCCGGCTTCGAGGGCGTCGAGCTGACGTACGGCACCGGACGCTGGGAGCCGCTGGGCAACCCGCAGCAGCTGGCCGCCAACTTCGGCTCGGTCGCCGGCTTCCGGGAGTTCCTGCGCAGCTGCGCGCTCGACGGTGTCTCCAGCTGGTACTGGGACCCGGCGGAGCGCTCGATGGAGCACCTGACCGGGCCGCTCTCGCCGCTCTCCGAGGCCGACGTCCCGGCGATCGTGGACCGTGCTCGGGAGCTCGCCGCGGCGCTGGCCGAGCTCGGCGGCTCGGTGCTGCTCGTGCGTCCCGTGCCGGGCGCCGGGGACGTCGAGCCGCTGGACGACGACGCCATCGGCCGGGTCGCCGCCTGCTGGGACGCGGTCGGCCGCGCGACGGCGGAGCACGGGGTCCGCCTCGCGCTGCACGTGGACTTCCTGTCGGCGCTGCGCCGGGACCACGCGCCCTGCCTGATCGACCGCACGGATCCCGCGCTGGTCGGCCTGGCCCTGGACACCGGCGAGCTGACCGCCGGAGGTACCGACCCGCTCGCGGTGATCGCCACGCACGGCGACCGCATCGCACACGTCCAGTTCAAGGACGCCCTCGCCGTCGACGACGCCCAGGAGTACCTCCAGCCGCACGCGCACTGGACCGTCCGGGTGCGCGGCGGCGCCCGGGAGGTCCCGCGCTGGTTCGCCGAGCCGGGCGCCGACGGAGGGCTGGTCGACTTCCCGGCCATCACCCGTGCCCTGCTCGACGCCGGCTACGCGGGCTGGATCGTCGTGGAGAGCGACCAGAGCCCGCACCCCGCCGCCAGTGCCCTGCTGGCGGGCTACCTCGTCCAGCAGGAACTGGCTCCGATGGTCCACGAGCAGCGGAAGGCCGCCGTCTGATGGCCACCGGTGACACCGTCCTCACCGACGACAGCCTCGTCCACCGTCCGGAGGGCCTCGGCATCGCGTTGACCGTGCCCTGGTACCGCAGCCTCTGGCTGTCCAGCGTCAGCGACATCGCGGTCTCGATCGAGGGGCGCGCGGTCGCGCAGGACGACCTGCGGGTCGAGCTGGGGGAGCGGACCTACCGCGTCGACGAGCTCGCCGACCAGTGGGACGTGCTGTGGTTCATCCAGGACCGGCTCGTCGTCGTCGTGCCGCTGGACCAGCCGCCCGCCGAGGGGCAGGAGGTCGAGGTCGAGGTGACCGTCGACCTGCGGCTGCCCTACATGCAGATCGCGCCGCAGAAGTACGTGACCAACCACGCGAGCGACCGCCGGTCGCTCGCGGTCCGCTGAGGAGCACGGGATGACCACGACCGCTCCAGCCCGCCAGGCGCAGCCCGCCGTGCCGGGGAGCGACATCAAGCTGGGCCTGACGCTGTACTCGCTCACCAGCGAGTGGGCGGCCGGCCGCTACGACCTGGCCGGCCTCCTCGATGTCGTCGACGCCGCGGGCATCGGCCCGGGCATCGAGATCGTCGCCTCCCAGACGATCCGCACGTACCCGGAGGTGACACCGGAGTTCGTGCGCGACTGGCGGAACGCCTTCGACCGGCACGGCTTCGTGCCCAGCTCGTTCGGCTGCAACCTGGACATGGGCCGCCGGCGCGACCGCGACATGACCGAGGACGAGGAGTACGAGTTCACCGTCACCCAGTTCCGCAGCGCGCACGCGCTCGGCTTCCCGCTCGTGCGCATCCAGAGCGCGAAACCCTCGCTCATCCGCCGGCTGCTGCCGGTGGCCGAGCAGCTCGACCTCACCATGGGGTGGGAGCTGCACGCCCCTCTCGGGCCGAACTCGCCCAAGGTGCTGGAGATCCGGGAGACCTACGAGCAGATCGGCTCCGAGCGGCTGGGGTTCGTCGCCGACTTCAGCTCCACGATGCACAGCATGTCGCCGACCATCCTCCGCAAGCTCGGGAAGATGGGGCTCGGCCGGGAGGAGCTCGACCGGCTGCAGGAGATCTGGGCCACCGATGCCGACATCAACGCCCGGCACGGCGAGTTCGTGGAGTACCTGCGCTCCCGCGGCATCGCCCCGGAGAGCCTCGGCTCGTTCGCCCGGCTGGCCTTCAACATGCACGGCCACGTCGACCCGGCCGAGTGGGCCGACATCATGCCGCTGATCAGGCACGTGCACGCCAAGTTCTACGACATCGACGAGCACGGCGACGAGCCGGCGATCGACTACCCGGCGATCGTCCGCGAGTTCGTCCGCGGCGGCTACACCGGCTTCTTCTCCAGCGAGTGGGAGGGCCACGCCTTCGCCGATCTCGGCGAGGCCGACCCGGTCGACCTCGTCCGCAAGCAGCACGACCTCATCCGCCGGTCGATCTCGGCCGCCCTGACCGACAAGGACGCCTGACGTGTACCAGCTCTCCGCCAACATCGAACTGCTCTTCACGGAGGCCGGTCCGGACGCCGGCGACCGGGTCCGCGCCGCCGCGGATGCCGGCTTCGACGCGGTCGAGATGTGGTTCTCGACCGACAAGGACCTCGACTCCCTGTCCAAGGCGCTCGCCGACACCGGGGTCCAGCTCACCTCGCTGCTCGCCGGGCCGCGGATGGGCTTCACCTTCCCGGGCACCGACCTAGCCCCGGCCCACGAGGGGCTGGACCTCGCGGTCCAGCACGCCGCACAGCTCGGCTGCCCGCGCATCGTGCTGGCCTCGGGCGTCGGCTTCCCGGGCATGAACCGGCAGCGCAACCACCAGGTGGTCATCGACCTGTACGGCGAGGCGATCGCGCGGCACAGCAGCACGGACGTCGACTTCGTCCTCGAGCCGGTGAACTCCCGCGTCGACCACCCCGGTGCCCTGACCGACCGCACCGAGGACGCCGTGGACATCGCCCGGGCCATCGCCAGCGACCGGTTCGGCATCCTCTACGACCTCTACCACTCGATCGCCCAGGGCGAGGACCCGGCGACCGAGCTGGCGAACGCCGCGGGTTTCGTCAAGTACGTGCAGCTGGCCGACGCGCCCGGGCGGCACGAGCCCGGCAGCGGGGACGTCGACTGGCCCGCGCAGCTGGCGGTGCTGCGCGCCTCCGGCTACGACGGCCCCATCGGGCTGGAGTACTTCCCGGCTGTCGAGACGACGAAGTCGGTCGAGTACATCCGGTCGGTCGCGGCGGACGCGTGACAGGACCGGCGGGGAAGCTCGACGTCCTGATCGCCACCGGGCGGGTCACGGTCGAGCACGACAACGAGTTCCGCAGCTTCCGGCACCACACGTCGATGCTGACGACGCTGCTGGAGTCGACCGGCCGGTTCCGGGTGCGCGTGCTCGAGGAGTTCCGAGGGGTCGGGGACGAGCTGCTCGACCGGTTCGACGTCGTCCTGGTCATGTACGAGGGTCGGGACGACTACCACTCGGTCGCGGAGGGCTTCGGCCCGACGACCGAGCAGGCGCTGCTGCGTTTCGTGCGGGAGAAGGGCCGGGGCGTCGTCTGGTTCCACGGCTCGTCGGTGCAGGAGCCGGACTGGGGTTGGCCCGAGGAGTTCGACCGGATGCGCGGGGCCACGCTCAGCCGGGAGACCGGGCTGCGCCCGCGGCCGCAGGGCGAGGTCGTCGTCCGGACCGCGGAGCCGCGGCACGCCATCACCGAGGGGCTGGACGCCCGGTGGGCGGTCGTCAACGACGACGTCCTGACCGGTGCCCGGATGGACCCGTCCGCGCGGGTGCTGCTCACGGTGTTCGACGACGCGGACAGCTACCGCAGGGCCGGCTGGCCCAACGCGCACACCCCCGTCGTGATCCCACCCGGCGGGCTCGATGCGCTTCCCGGCATGAACACCGACCAGCCGCTGGCCTGGATCAACGAGTGGGGCGCGGGCCGGTCCTTCTGCGTCACCCTGGGACACGACTGGGACACCTTCCGGAAGGTGCCCTTCATGACCCTGCTCGTCCGGGGCGTGGAGTGGGCAGCGGCCGGCGAGGTCACGCTCGGCCCGCCGGAGCGGACGGGCGCCGCCCGCTGGCGGGTCTGGCCGTACTACGCCGGCGATCCGTCCCGGTTCGACCGGTTCTCGTCGGCCGCGGCCGCCGCGGCGCGGCATTAGCGCCTCGGTCAGCCGACGTCGAGGGGGCGCCACCCGCCGGCCCAGGGCGAGCGGCTGTGCTCCAGGCTCAGCCGGCCCGGGGCGGCCTCGATCAGCTGGCCGAACACGGTGGCGAAGACCTGGCCGTGCTCCTCGTGGCGCACGACGAGCGCACCCGGATCGTCCTGCGGCGGGTCCTTCTCGACCAGCCGGCGCCAGGCGTCCGGGAAGTCGGCCTCGGCGAACGACCGCAGGAACCGGTCCGCCTTCCGGTCCTCCGGGCCCCCGGAGGTGACCATCACCGTGCCCTCGGAGTGCCCGGTCGCGGCCAGTCGCGTGCCGTCGTAGTCCCACGTGATCAGCCGGTGCGGCGAGGCCAGCACCGGTCACGGCCGCCCACGACGCGGGGGACGCCGGCCACCACGCGTCCGGGCCGTCGAACTCCCGGCCGGTCAGCTCGTCGCGCAGCGCCAGCACCCGCACCGGGGAGCCCGCGCCCCACCGCACCACCACCGTGCACATGGCGGCGATGGTGCCAGCCGCCGGTGCCTCCTCGGAGGTCAGTCGATGACGTGCACCGGGTCCATGACGGTGATCTGCCAGGCATGGCCGTCCGGGTCGGCGAAGCTACCGGTCGCCCCGGAGGTGTCCTCCCGCACGGGGAGCCACGGAGCTCCACCCGCCGCGAGCGCCCTGGCGACCAGGGCGTCGATCTCGTCGCGGCCGGCGACGGTCAGGCAGTGCACGACGGTGGTCCCGGTGCGGGGGTCACCCACCTCGCCGGCCACCTGCTCGGCGAACCGTTCGCGAGTCCGCAGCATCAGCGCGACGTCGTCGTCCAGGACCAGAGCGGCGGTGCTCTCGTCCGACGAGTGCTCGTTGACGCCGAAGCCGAGCGCCTCGTAGAACGCCCGGGCCCGGGACAGGTCCTCCACGGGCAGGTTGATGAACAGCATCCCCATCGTCGTTCTCCTTCAGGAGGCCGTGCGGTGCAGCTCGGCGAAGGTGTCGGCCACCCAGTCGGCGATGAACGTGCTCACGTGGGGCAGGTGGTCCAGGCCGATGTGCTCGGTCGCGCCCTCCTCGGGCGTGAACACCCGCAGCTCCCGCTTGGGGGAGTTCACGGCCTGGTCGTAGGAGCGGTGTGCCATCGCCAGGGGGATCTGCCGGTCGTTGGCGCCGTGGGCGATGAGGAACGGCACGGTGATCTGCTCCACCACGCCCTCGAGGTTCACGCCGTCGGCGAAGTCCAGGAAGGCGTCGAGGTGGTGCTCGTCGCCGTCCTTGCCCCACACCCAGAGGACATGCTCCCAGTAGTGGGGGACCGGGCGCTCACCCTCCCGCTCCTTGCGGCGGCGCTGCACCGCGCCCCAGTCGTGGTTGGCGCCCCAGGCGACGCAGAGCGCGAACCGCTTCTCGAAGGCCGCCGCGCGCGGGGCGTAGTAGCCGCCGAGCGACCAGCCGACGATGCCGATGCGCGAGGCGTCGACGTCGGGCCGGGACTCGAGCCAGTCGACGGCGGCGCCGGCCCACACCTCGGTGTCGATGCGGGCGGTGAGCCCCTGCAGCCGCACCGCCTCGCCGGTGCCGGGCTGGTCGAGCATGAGGCACGAGATGCCCCGGGCGGCGAGCTCCGCCCAGTGGTTCGAGGCGTACATGTGCTCCTTGGTGGAGTCCAGCCCGTTGACCAGCACCATCACCGGTGCGGGGCCGTCGTCGGTGGCCGGGGCGGCGCTGAAGTACGCCGGCAGCGTCGTCCCCTGGTAGGGGATCTCCACACGCGAGACGCGTGGGCTGTGGGTGGCGAACGCCCGCTCCGCGATCTCCAGCATCCGCCGGTAGGTGGGCACCCGGTTGGGGTCGGAGTGGGCCAGCATCCGCTCGGCCTGGGCCAGGTAGTTGCTGGCGCGGAACCAGAGCTGCCCGGCGGTGCGGGTGTGCCCGGCCTTCTCCGCGTCCTCGGCTTGGCCGACGAGCTGGTCGGTGAGCGCGCGCCAGGCCCGCAGGAACTCCGGCGTGCCGGCGTCCTCACCGGCGTTCGCGGCGTCCTTGATCGGCCGGCAGGCCCGGTCCACCTCGTCGATGAGCCCGCCGGAGTTCAGCGTCGCGACGACGCCGAGGTTCCAGGTGTAGGGGCCGGTGGGGAAGTACTCGAACACAGGAGTTCCTCTCGGGTGGTCAGGCGGTGCGCGTGCGGGCGCGCGGGCGGGGTCGCGCCGGGGCGACGGGCGGGAGGTCGAGGCCGGGCACCACCCGGTTGCGGATGGTGCCGATGCCCTCGACGGTCATCTCCACGACGTCCCCCACCTGCAGCGGCGGGGGAGCGGCGTCGCCTCGGACGCCCCACAGCTCGGCGAGGCAGCCGCCGTTGCCGCAGGTGCCCGAGCCCAGGACGTCGCCGGCCCGCACCTCCGTGCCGCGGGAGGCGTAGGCGATGAGCTCCTCGAACGGCCAGCCCATGTTGGAGAGCAGGTCCTGGCCGATCTCCACCCCGTTGACCGAGACCCTCATGTCCAGTGCCAGGAAGCCGTCGGCGTCGCGGTAGGGCTCGAGCTCGTCGGCGGTGACCAGCCACGGGCCGAGCGTCGTCGCCGAGTCCTTGCCCTTGGCCGGGCCGAGATTGACCTTCATCTCCCGGGCCTGCAGATCGCGCGCGGACCAGTCGTTGAGCACCGTGTAGCCGAAGACGTGGTCCCGGGCCTGCTCCGAGGTCAGCGAGGCGCCGTTCCGCCCCACCACCACCGCCACCTCCAGCTCGAAGTCGAACCGCTGCGAGCCCGGCGGCACCGGGACGTCGTCGTGCGCGCCGAGCAGGGCGTACGGGTTGGTGAAGTAGAACTGCGGCGCCTGGTACCACTCCGGCACGACGCCGCCCACGCCGTCGATGCTCCTGCGCACCCCCTCGACGTGCTCCTCGAAGGCGACGAAGTCGCGCACCGTCGGTGCCTGCAGCGGGGGCAGCAGCCGCACGGACTCGACGGGAACGGCCGGTCCCTCCAGCGCGGAGGCACCCGCCTCGAGCGCGGCCGGCAGCCCCGCGCGGACCAGGTCGAGGATCGTGCGGTCGTCGGGGAGTGCGTGCAGGCCGGCGACCCCAACTGCGCCGGCCTGCACGCGGTCCTCGACCTCCCAGGTAGCGAAGCGCATCAGACCGGGGGCGCCACGAACAGACCCTTGTCGGGGTCGTTGAACGAACGCTGCGCGACGAACTCGTTCATCGCGTTGGCGGTGCCCCACTGGTCGGAGACCTCGGGGTTGGTGAAGTCGTAGACGTGCGGGTGCCAGGTGTCCTCGTCCAGCTCCTCGAGCTCCGTCGTGTACTCGACGGTGTTGCCGTGCGGGTCGAGGAAGTAGCTGAACGTGTTGTTCCCGGCCATGTGCCGGCCGGGGCCCCAGATCTTCTCCACGCCGGCACGCAGCAGCCGGCCGGTGCCGCGCATGTACTCGTCGATGCCGCGCATCTCGAAGCTGGCGTGGTGCAGCGAGGGGTGCGGGCCGCGGGCGATCGCCATGCTGTGGTGCCAGGCGTTGGTCCGCAGGAACCACATCATGTTGCCCATCCGCGGGTGCATCAGCGTGTCCGAGAGGGCGAAGGAGAGGTGCCTCTCGTAGAAGGCGAGGGTGCCCTCCGGGTCGGCGGAGTTGATGACGACGTGGGAGAGCCGGACCGGGATGGACTCGCCCTCCTCGATCTTCCGGTGCCGACGCACCGCGACGTCGGAGCTCACCTCGATGGTGCGGCCCTCGTTGTCGAAGAACCGGAACCCGTAGCCGCCGCCGGGCGTCTGGAGGTCGGTCGGCTCGTGCACCAGCCGGACGCCGTCGGCCACGAGCTGCGCGGCCAGGGTGTCGACGTCGGCCCGGTTCGCGGCACCGAAGGAGATCAGGTCGATCCGCTTGTCGGTGGCCTCGCGCAGCCGCACGATGTACTGCTCCGGCGAGCCCTCGGCGGCCAGGAAGGCCAGCCCGGAGTCCGTGTGCTCGGTCTTCAGGCCCCACGTGCCTGAGTAGAACTCGAGCTGCTTCGTGAAGTCGGGCACCGCCAGGTCGACGTGCCGCAGGTGGGTGATCAGGCGCTGGGTCATCTGTTCTCCGTGAGGTGCTGGAACGGCCTCGGCCCGGGGCCCGCCCCCAGCGTGCGAGGGGTGGGGAGGGCGAGGTCCTTGCTCAGGCGGGCTGGCTGGTGAGGACGGCGACGGAGCGCATGAGGCCGGGGATGTCGCCCTGCACGTGCTCGAGCTGCCACCGGGCGAGCTGGTTGGAGGCGTCGACGACGGTCTTCGCGCGCTCGTAGCGGCGCGCCATGAACGCGTTCCAGAGCTCCTGGTCGAGCACGTCGCGCCGGACGAGCAGCTCGGCGAGGACGACGGCGTCCTCGAGGGCCATGGCGCCGCCCTGGGCGATGGTGGGCGGGCAGGTGTGGGCGGCGTCGCCGATGAGCACGACCCGGCCGCGGTTCCACGGCTCGTCGAGGACGTGGGTCTCGAACCAGGTGTAGTTCACCCGGGACGGGTCGGTCAGCGACTCGCGGATCTCGTCCCAGGGACCGTGGTAGGCCTGCGACAGCTGCTTCATCGTGGCGAGCTGGTCGTCGGGGGAGAGGGCGCTGCGGTCCTGGGCGTCCTCGACGATGTAGGCGTACAGCGAGTCCTCGCCGGTCGGGCAGTAGCCGGCGATGTAGGAGGGGCCGCCGTAGTACAGGTCGGTCCGGGTGACGCTGGCCGGCCGCGGGCCGAAGGCGCGCCAGATGCCCATGCCGACGGACTTCGTGTCCAGGTTGATGCCGAGCGCCCGCCGCGTCCACGACCGCACGCCGTCGGCACCGATGACCAGGTCGTAGCGGCCGGTCGAGCCGTCGGAGAAGGTGACGTCGACGCCGTCGTCGTCCTGGGCGAGCTCGGTGAAGGTGGTGCCGAACCGGACCTTCACACCGACCTGCGTGGCCCGGTCGGCGAGGATCCGAGCCAGCTCCGGGCGGGGCATGCCCATGACGGCCGGGAGATCCGGGCCGCCGGTCTTGGCGTCGGGGATCTCGGCGACCACGGTTCCGTTCGGGTCGGGGGCGCGGATGCCGGTCACGTCGAAGGCGTAGCCGGCCTCCTGCACCCGATCCCAGACGCCGAGGGTGCGCAGCTCGCGCAGCGCGTTGCCCTGGAGGGTGATCCCGGAGCCGAGAGCGGTGACCTCGGGCTTGATCTCGACCAGGTCGACGGCGACGCCGGCGGCGGCGAGGTGGATGGCGGCACCGGCACCGGCCAGGCCGGCGCCGACGACGAGGACGTTGCTGACGGCGGGCATCTGGGACTCCTACTTGACGGCGATCGGGTTGACCGGGGCACCGACGGCGCCGGTCACGGGCAGGGGTGCGGCGGTGAGGAAGAAGTCCCAGACACCGTCCGCGGCGCAGTCGGCCGCGAGGGCGTCGAGGTCCCACATCTCGCCGATGAACAGGCCGATGTTCGGGATGGCGACCTGGTGGAGCGGCTGGAAGGCGACGTCGAACTCGTTGGGCCGCACCTCGAAGCCCCAGGTGTCGGTGGCGATGCCGGCGATCTCGCTGTCGTGCAGCCAGCCGGCGGTGGTGAAGGACAGGCCGGGGGAGTCCCCGCCGGCGTAGTCGCCCCAGCCGCGTCCCTCGGCGATGTCACGGCGGGCCCGGGAGAGGCGGCCGGTGCGGACCAGGAGGAGGTCGCCGCGGCCGACGCGGGCGGAGGCGCCCTGGGCCGCGATCGTCGCCTCGAGGTGCTCGGCGGTGATGGCGAAGCCGTCGGGGAGCTCGCCGTCGGTGCCGATCGCCCGGCCGACGTCGAGCAGCACGCCCCGGCCGGCGACGAGCGCGGCGGTGGTCTCGATGCCCGTCACCTTGTCGCCGTCGCTGGTGACGACATCGCCCGCACGGCGGCCGTTCCAGGCCATGCCGTGGTCGAAGATGTGCCCGAGCCCGTCCCACTGGGTCGACGCCTGCAGCGGCATCGAGATGACGTCGTCGGCGCCGCCGATGCCGTGCGGGAAGCCCTGCACCCCGCGCTCGGCGTCGGTGCCGGTGTCGAGCATCGTGTGCACCGGGTTGGTGCGGCGCCGCCACCCCTTCTGCGGGCCGTCCATGTCGAAGCGCTGCGACAGGCTGAAGCTCGCCCCGCGGCGGACCAGCCGCGCGCCCTCGACCCGCTTGGCCTCGTCCAGGAAGTTCAGCGTGCCGAGCACGTCGTCGGCGCCCCACCGGCCCCAGTTGGAGCAGCGCTTGGCGGCCGCGGCGATCGCGCCCTCGGGATCGGTCCGGTCGAGGGCTTCGGAGGACTCGTGCACGCTGTCGACAGTGGGCCAGCCCACAGGGGTGAGGGAAGACGAGATGTCTGATGACAGGCATCCATGACGTCTATAGCCTGCGCGGATGCAGCTCGCGAGCCTGGATCTGAACCTCCTGGTCGCGCTCGATGCCCTCCTCCAGCAGCGCAGCGTCACGCGAGCGGCGCAGCAGATGGGGTTGAGCCAGCCGGCCCTGTCGGCCTCCTTGGCCCGGCTCCGCCGGCACTTCGGTGACGAGCTGCTCACGCGGGTGGGCAACGAGTACCGGCTCACCCCGCTGGCGGTGCAGCTCAAGGAACTGGCCCGCATGGCGCTGTCCGGTGTGGAGCGGGTGTTCAGCGCCCAACCGGTGTTCGACCCGCGGTCGTCGACCCGGGAGTTCACCTTCCTCGTGAGCGACTACTGGGTCGCCGTCCTGGGGGACACCGTCGCCGCGCTGCTGAGCGAGGAGGCTCCGCACGCCCGCCTCCACCTCGCCGCGAACACGCCGGCGGCCGTGGACCGTGCCGACCAGGTCATGCTGACCACCGACCTGCTGATCCTGCCGCACGGCTTCGTGACCGGTCTGTCGCACCGCGACCTGTACCGCGACGACTGGGTGTGCGTCGTCGCCGCCGACAACCCCGTGGTCGACGAAGGGCTCACCGTCGCCGACCTCGAGGACCTTCCGTGGGTGGTCACCTTCCACGGCCCGACGGCGGCGACCCCGGCCGAGCGGCAGCTGCGCATGCGCGGCGTCGAACCTGTCGTCCAGGTGGTGACGGAGAACTTCCTGACCGTGCCCGGGTTGATCGCGGGGAGCAACCGGATCGCGCTGCTGCAGCGCCACCTCGTAGAGCAGCTGCCGCTCAACAGCGGCATCCGGGCGCTCGACCCGCCGCTGGACATCGCCCCTCTGGTCGAGGCGATGTGGTGGCACCCCGTCTACGACGACGACCCCGAGCACGCGTACCTGCGTGACCTCGTGAGCCGGGCGGCCCGGCAGGCCATGGGCGAGCCGGGGGCGGTGGTATAGGGATCGTGGATCCGTCCGGCTCCACAGAGGGGCGTCCGCGCGAGGGCCGACGGCGTCGCGTGCCCCTTCGTCCCCGGCGCCGCCTGGCCTGCCGCCCCCGCCCCTGCCGTGGAGCTACCGGTTCCTCATCGCCGTCGGACGAGGAATGGTGATGCGTGCGTGCCGACCACCCCGTCAGCGCGCGGGCGATCGGGAGGTGCTGCCCGTGCTGGTGCAGGTGGCGGAACGCGTGCTGGTCCACCGGAGCGAGCTGCTCCAGAACAACGCCGTCGTCGTGCGGGGACCGGCCGGCGTGCTGCTCGTCGATCCCGGTCTGACGCGCGAGGAGATGGCCTGCCTGGCGGACGACCTCTCGGGCCCGGGCCAGCGCGTCGTGGCCGGCTTCGCGACGCACCCCGACTGGGACCACGTGCTCTGGCACCCCGCGCTCGGTGACGCCCCCCGGTACGGGACGGCCCGCTGCGCGGCGTCCGTGCGTGACCTGCTGGCGGACCCGGACTGGCGGGCCCGCGTCGCCGAGGGGCTGCCGCCGGAGATCGCCGACGAGGTGCCGCTGGACCTCTACGGCCGCATCACCGGCCTGCCGGCCGCGACGGTCCACATCCCCTGGGACGGCCCCCGGGTCCGGATCATCGAACACCCGGCGCACTCCCCTGGCCACGCGGCGCTGCTGGTCGAGGGCGACCGCGTCCTCGTGGCCGGGGACATGCTGTCCGACGTCTTCATCCCGATGCTCGACGACTTCACCGGTGCGAACGGCCCGATCGAGGAGTACCTCACCGGGCTTCGGCTGCTGGAGGGCGTGGCGGGGGACGTCGACGTCGTCGTCCCGGGTCACGGGTCCGTCGGCGGGGCAGGTCAGGTGCGCGCCCGGATCGATCTGGACCGCGCCTACCTCCGCGCCCTGCGGGACGGCCGCGAGCCCGACGACCCGCGGATCGGCCCGTCCGCGGCCCCGGGCTGGGAGTGGGTGGCCGACATCCACGCCTGGCAGGCCGAGAGCCTCGGCCGGAGGAGCGGGCGCGGCTGAGGTCCGTCGGCGCCCGAGGCGCTCCCGGTCCCCGCGCTCCCGGTCGGTCTGGGGCGAGGACACAGGAGCAGCGCGTCACCCGCCGGGCCCTGCCTGCACCCGGGCGATCAGATCGAGCAGCGCCGAGTCGACCGCGTCGGGGTGGGTCAGGTTGACCATGTGCCCGCCTCCGGGCACCAGCACCCGGTGCACCGGTCCGTCGATGCGATCGGTGAGCCAACCCGCGGACCGGGCCGGGATCACCGCGTCCTGGTCGCCGGCCAGCACCAGCACGGGCACCGTGCGGAGCGGGGCCAGGGCCGCGCGGGCGTCGTACCCGGCGAGGCTCCGGAGGTAGGCCGACATCACGGCTTCGGGCGTGCGCACCCACGTGGCCTGGAAGCTGTCCGTCACCTTGCCGGACGGGTCGCCGGCGAAGAGCCGCCGGCGCAGCAGCCGCCGGCCGAGGGGGGTGCGGAAGGGGTGCAGGCGCTGCACCAGCGGGGCAGCCAGCCATGCACACCACCCCCCGGCCGTGGCGACGGCGGTCCTGACCCGGAGGGTCGCCCCCTCGCTGCGCTCGCCGGCGGTCAGCGGGGCGGCCCGGGTGGAGAGGAGGGCCACCCCGGCGATGCGGTCGCCGAAGAGCTCGGGCCGGAGGGCCGCCAGGGCGAGCACGGCCATGCCACCCATCGAGTGGCCGACCACCACGACCCGCCCCGTTCCGCCGAGCCGGTCGACGATCCGGCCGAGATCGCGGCCCAGGCGTTCCACCGTGGCCGACCGGAAGCCCGACCAGCCGCTCGCGCCGTGGCCGCGCTGGTCGTAGCGGACGAGACGCGCGCGACCGCGCAGGGCCGTCCACTGGGGGTCGAACATCGTGGCGTCGGCGGCGAAGCCGTGGGCGAACACCACGGTCAGCGGTGCATCGGGCGGGCCGGCGGTCTCCACGTGCAGGCGCACGCCGTCGTCGGTGCGGACCGACGGGTCCTCGCCCGTCATGCGCTCGGAGAGGCGACGCGCCCGGATCAGCCGGGCACCCGTCAGCGCGGCGACCGCTCCGGCGGCCGTCAGGGCGGTCCGGCGGCTCACCGCCGGCCCCCTGCTCTGCCGGACATCGCTGCGGGCCTGCCCGAGTCGTTGCCGGGCACGTGCGGTCCGGCGGCGGGGCGGAGGAGAGGCGGCCGCGGTCCCCGCCGGCGGATCCTCTCCACCGGCGTCATCGCGTGGCCACCTCGCGGTCGTCCCGGGGGTGCAGGGCGAGGAGCGACCGCCGGATGTTCTCCACGAGGCCGCTCGTGACGAGCAGGTCGTCCCCGGTCCTGGCGCGTGCGCGCCTGTGCTCTGCCGCGAGCGACCGGAGCGCGTCGCAGGCCCGCCTGACGGCTGCCTCGTCAGGCGTCCGGCCGCCCGTGGCCCGCAGTGCACCGGCCAGGCCGCCCAGAGCGCCGGCGACGGGGATGCGCAGCGAGGGCGGGAGCTCCGCCTCGTCGCGGCCGGGCTCCCCGGTCCTGCTCAGGAGCTGCGTGATGCTCGCGACGAGGAAGGCGAGACGCTGCAGCGCCTCTCCGCGTCGGCGCTGGTGTCGCAGGCGGGACTGGAACGTCCGGGCGAACCGGTTGCCGCGCCGGGCCTCCTCCGCGCGGTCCACGGCCTGGCGTGCCGCGGCGACGACGTCGTCGAGGGCGTCCACGCGGGCATGCCAGTCGGTGAGGGGCGGGGATCCCTCCTGCCGGAGCCGCTCCTCCAGCTCCTCCAGGTGATCCGCCAAGGCGGTCCGCAGCCGGTCCAGGGCCTGGTCCGCAGGCGTCACCGGCAGCGGAGGGACGGCGGCGACCACGGCCAGCCCGACGAGCGCCCCCAGCAGGGTCAACCCGGCGAACCCGGCGACGTAGTCGAGGGGGTGCTCGTTCCCGACGATGAGCACGAACAGGGCTGAGGTGGGCAGCCACGCGGCTCCGCTGCCCAGGCGTCCCCAGCCGCCGAGCAGCACGCCGATACCGACGACCGCGGCGATGGTGGCCAGGTTCTGCCCGAGCAGCGCCTTGATGCCCAGCGCCACCAAGGCGCCGAGGCCGATGGCGGCGATCGTCTGCCACGACTGGCGCGCCGATCCGGCGATCGTCGTGGAGGTCGCGATCACCGCGCCGAGGGGCGCGTAGTAGGGGTACTCCGCGGCGAACCCCGGGAGCACGTGCACCAGCCCCCAGGAGATGGAGGCGGCTGCAGCGGCCCGGATCGCCATGCCGGCCCGCGGATGCGCGTCGAGCCTCCGCAGGGCTCGCCGGACCCGCTGTCGCGGGTCGCCTCGCAGTCGGGTGCCGACCGCCTTGTCGTGATCTGTCGTCATGCGGGTGTCCCCGGGCCGCCGGCACACGCCGACCTGTCGCCACGCCTCGCTCACCCCGCGGGCGACCCGACGGGGCGGGGTCGGGGTGCGCGCAGCCGGGGGTCTCCTCTCGTCGCCGGGACGCGGGACGTCGTCAGTGGCTCTCCGTACGGCACCTGCCCGGGGCCGGTCCACCGGATGCGGCCCGCGCCGGCATCGTCATCGAGCCGTCATGGCGTGCACCGGGCCGACGGCCGGACCTGCGCTTGCAGCACCCGTTATCCCCAACAACCAACTCGTCTGGAGGCCGACGAGCCGGAACGGCGACAACCGGGGAGGGGCCACCCCGGTCAGGCGTCGTAGTCGACGGTCACCTCGTCGGAGACGGGCAGCGACTGGCAGGTGAGCACGTAGCCGGCCTCGACCTCGGCAGGCTCGAGTGCGTAGTTCCGCCGCATCCGCACCTCGCCGCCGGTCACGCGTGCCCGGCAGGTCCCGCAGACGCCGCCCTTGCACGCGAACGGGAGGTCCGAGCGGACCCGCTGGGCGGAGTCGAGGACGGCCTCGTCCCGGGGGAGCGCGAGGGTGGTGGAGCGGCCGTCGAGGACGACGGTCACCTGGACACTGGGCCCCTCGACGGTCTCCTCGTCGCCCCGGACCGGCTCCGGCGGGACGTCGTCGACGTAGAACAGCTCCTGGTGCACCCGCTCGGCCGGCACGCCGAGCTCCGCGAGCAGCTCCCGGGCATCGGTGACCATGCCGTGCGGGCCGCAGAGCCACCAGTGGTCGACGTGCGGGGCGTCGACCAGGTTGCCGACGAGGGCGCTCAGCCGCTCCCTGTCGAGCCGGCCGCTGGTCAGCTCGGCGTCGCGCGGCTCGCGGGAGAGCACATGCACCAGCTGCAGCCGGGGGCCGTGGCGGTCCTTCAGGTCGGCGAGCTCGTCGGCGAACATGACGGTGTTGGTGCGCCGGTTGCCGTAGAGGACGGTCACGGTCGACTCGCCGTCGCGCAGCACCGTGCCGGCCAGCGAGAGCGCGGGCGTGATCCCGGAGCCGGCGACGACGAAGACGTGGTCGCCGGGGGTCGAGAGGTCCGCGGTGAAGGTGCCCGAGGGCGGCAGCACCTCGATCTCGTCACCGGGTCGGACCTCGTGCACCAGCCAGGAGGAGAAGAAGCCACCCGGGACCTCGCGGACCCCGACCCGCGGGGCGGCACCGACCGGGGCGCAGATCGAGTACGAGCGCCGCTCGTCCCGGTCGCCGTCGACCCGGCGCAGCGTGAGCGCCTGCCCGGGCCGGAAGGCGTAGTCGGTGGCCAGCTCGGGGGGGACGTCGAAGGTGACGGCCACGGCGTCGTCGGTCAGCCGCTCGACCCGCGCCACGGTGAGCGGGTGGAACCGCGGCCGCCGGCGGGTGGGTGCGCTCACTGCGCCCTCGGTGCCGCTCCGCGGTCGCTCCGCTCCTCGCTCGCTGACGCCCGCTGCGATGCTCACTCGCTGTCGCGTCACTAGATCTCCTTGACGTGTTCGAACGGCTCCCGGCAGCTGCGGCAGCGGCGCAGCGCCTTGCACGCGGTCGACCCGAACTCCGACAGCTCCTCGGTGTCCGCGGAGCCGCAGAGCGGGCACGCGGCGCTCCGGCGGATCGGCTCGAGGCTCAGCGGGACGGGCCCGTCCGGGCGGACCGGCGCCCTGCCCGGCGGCGCGATGCCGGCGGCGGCGAGCTTGCGGCGCCCCTCGTCGCTGATCCAGTCGCTGGTCCACGCGGGGGAGAGGACGGTGCGGACGTCGACGTCGTCGAAGCCGGCCTCGTGCAGCGCCCGCAGCAGGTCGGCGCGCATGACGCCCATCGCCGGGCAGCCGGAGTAGGTCGGCGTGATCTCGACGACGACGGCGCCGTCGCCCTCGGTGCGGACGTCCCGCAGCACGCCCAGGTCGGCCAGCGTCAGCGTCGGCAGCTCGGGGTCGGTCACCCGCTCGGCGACCGACCGCGGGTCGGCTGGGGCGCTCACCAGGTCGCCGCCGGGTGCCGGCGGGCCAGCCCCTGCAGGGTGTCCAGCAGCTCGGCCAGCTCCGGCCCGTGCCGGCCCAGGCGCCCGCGGGGCGGGGCGCCGGCCGGCCACCCGGGCACGGGCAGCGTGGCCCGCTCGAGCACCTGGGTGAGCACGCCCCGGACCTCCTCGCGCACCTCGGCGGGGTCGACGGCCACCCCCGCCGCGGTCAGCCGGGTCTCGACGTCGGTGGGGGTGAACAGGTCGGCGAGCAGCGGCCACACCGCCTCGACGGCGGATCGGGCGCGCCGGTGGGACTCCTCGGTGCCGTCGCCGAGGCGCAGCACCCAGCGGGCGGCGTGGTCGCGGTGGTAGGTGACCTCGTTGACCCCCTTCGCGGCGATCGCGGCGAGCACCGGGTCGCGGGAGGCCCGGAGGCGGCTGAGCACCGCCAGGCGGACGGCGGAGGCGGCCAGCAGCCGGACGACGGCGTGCGCGAAGTCGGCGTCCGGCGCGGCGACGAGTGCGGTGCTGCGGAACTCGTCGACGTCCCGGAAGTAGGCGAGCGCGTCCTCGTCGGGGATGGACGCGGTGGCCCGCTCACGGGAGCGGCCCAGCACGCCGACGGAGCCGGCACGGGCGAGCAGCAGGCGGGCCTGGCCGAGGAGGTCCAGGGCGATGTTGCCGATCGCGACCTCCTCCTCGAGCTCGGGCGCCCGGGTGATCCACTGGGTCAGCCGCTGGGCGAGCACGAGGGCGTCGTCGCCGAGCATCAGGCAGTAGGCGCCGAGGTCCGCGGGGTCGATGCCGTCGGGCACGGTCGTGTCCACGCCGGCCAGCGGGTCGTCGAACCCGGTCCCGAACGCCCAGTGCCCCGCCTCGCCGTCCGCGTTCGTCAACGCGTCGTACACGGTCTCCTCGTGCATGGTGACCTCCTGGTGACGTGCTGGAACGGCCCCCTCCCAGGGGACCCGCGCCGAGGGACGAGGTGCGGGGGAGGGAGGGGGTCCTTCTAGATGTGGGGGACGTCCTCGGGGATCTCGTAGAACGTCGGGTGGCGGTAGACCTTGTCGCCGCTGGGGGCGAACAGCGGGTCCTTCTCGTCGGGGCTGGACGCGGTGATGTCGACCGCCCGCACGACCCAGATGCTCACGCCCTCGTTGCGCCGGGTGTAGAGGTCGCGCGCGGCGTCGATCGCCATCTCGTCGTCGGGGGCGTGCAGCGAACCCACGTGCACGTGGTTGAGCCCGCGCTTGCCGCGGACGAACACCTCGTAGAGCGGCCAGTCCCGCTGCACGGCGCGGCGGCGGGGCTGCACCGGCACCTCCGGACCGGTGGGGACCGCGCCGTGGCCGCCCTCGGCGGTCACCTCGCTCACGCCGCCACCCCGGCGTGCTTGCGGGCGTAGGCCGTGGCCGCCTCGACGACCCAGGTGTTGTCGTCCCGCGCCGCTCTGCGGCGGGCGATCCGCTCGGCGTTCATCGGGCCCTCGCCGGCGAGCACGCGGCGGAACTCGTCCCAGTCGATCGGGCCGGAGCGCCAGTGCCCGCTCTCGGCGTCCCAGGCGAGGTCCGGGTCGGGGAGCGTGACGCCCAGGGCCTGCGCCTGCGGCACGGTCATGTCCACGAACCGCCGGCGCAGCTCGTCGTTGGTGTGCCGCTTGATGCCCCACGCCATCGACTGCGCGGTGTTGGGGCTCTCGTCGTCGGGGGGGCCGAACATCATCAGCGAGGGCCACCACCAGCGGTCGACGGCGTCCTGCACCATGGCCCGCTGCTCGTCGGTGCCGCGCATCATCGTCATCAGCAGCTCGTAGCCCTGCCGCTGGTGGAAGGACTCCTCCTTGCAGACGCGGATCATCGCCCGCGCGTACGGGCCGTAGGAGGAGCGGCACAGCGGCACCTGGTTGCAGATGGCCGCGCCGTCGACGAGCCAGCCGATGACGCCGACGTCGGCGTAGGTGAGCGTCGGGTAGTTGAAGATCGAGCTGTACTTCTGCCGGCCCTCGATCAGCTTGTCGGTGAGGTCGGCGCGGTCGGCCCCGAGGGTCTCGGCCGCCGAGTACAGGTACAGGCCGTGGCCGGCCTCGTCCTGCACCTTGGCCAGCAGCACCGCCTTGCGGCGCAGGCTGGGGGCGGCGAGCAGCCAGTCACCCTCGGGCTGCATGCCGATGATCTCGGAGTGCGCGTGCTGGGCGACCTGGCGCACCAAGGTCTTCCGGTAGCCCTCGGGCATCCAGTCGCGCGGCTCGATGCGCCGGTCGGCGGCGATGGTGGCGTCGAACTGCTGCTGCAGCGCGGCCTCGTCGGGGTTCCCGGCCGTGGATCGGTCCAGCGTGGGCGCGGACATCGGATCTCCTCGAGCTGTTTACTGACCGTCCGGTCAGGAATAGTGTGACCCACGCCGCACCCGCGCACAAGCGTCGGGCGGCCGACGCAGCAGCCGAGGGACGAGGACGGCAGGGATGACGACGACCGGACGGCGACGGCTCGGCGAGGCCCCGGACGCGGCCGCTCTCGACGAGGCGGAGCGGCTGCCCCTCGAGGAGCTGCGCGCCCTTCAGCTGCGCCGGCTGCGGTGGTCGCTGCGGCACGCGTACGAGAACGTGCCGCACTACCGGCGCGCCTTCGACGCGGCCGGCGTGCACCCCGACGACTGCCGCGAGCTCGCCGACCTGGCCCGCTTCCCGACGACCGGCAAGGCCGACCTGCGGGACAACTACCCGTTCGGCATGTTCGCCGTCCCGCGGGAGCAGGTCCGGCGGGTGCACGCGTCGTCCGGCACGACCGGCCGCCCCACGGTGGTCGGCTACACCCGGCGCGACCTCGGCACCTGGGCCGCCGTGATGGCCCGCTCGATCCGCGCCGCCGGTGGCCGCCCGGGGGACGTGCTCCACAACGCCTACGGCTACGGCCTCTTCACGGGGGGCCTCGGGGCCCACTACGGCGCCGAGGAGCTCGGCTGCACCGTCGTACCGGTCTCCGGGGGCATGACACCGCGGCAGGTGCAGCTGATCACCGACTTCGGGCCGCGGGTGGTCATGGTGACGCCCTCCTACATGCTCACGATCATCGACGAGTTCGAGGCGCAGGGGCTGGACCCGCGCGCCAGCTCGCTGGAGATCGGCATCTTCGGCGCCGAGCCGTGGACCGAGGAGATGCGCCGCGAGATGGAGGAGCGCCTCGACATCCAGGCCGTCGACATCTACGGGCTCTCCGAGGTCATGGGCCCCGGCGTCGCCCAGGAGTGCGTGGAGACCAAGGACGGCCTGCACGTGTGGGAGGACCACTTCTACCCCGAGGTGATCGACCCGCTCACCGGCGAGGTGCTGCCCGAGGGGGAGCAGGGCGAGCTCGTGCTCACCTCGCTCACCAAGGAGGCCATGCCGGTCGTCCGGTACCGGACCCGCGACCTGACCCGGCTGCTCCCCGGCACCGCCCGGCCCGGCATGCGGCGGATGGAGAAGATCACCGGCCGCACCGACGACATGATCATCCTGCGCGGGGTCAACCTCTTCCCGACCCAGATCGAGGAGATCGTCCTGCGGACCCCCGGCCTCTCGCCGCACTTCGCCCTGGAGCTGACCACCCGCGGCCGGCTGGACCACCTGACCTGCCGGGTCGAGGCGCGCCCCGACTGCCCCGCGGGCCGTCGGGCCACGGCCGCGGCCGAGGTGGCGCAGGCGGTCAAGGACACCGTCGGCACGAGCATCGACGTCGTGGTGGTCGACCCCGAGACGCTGGCCCGCTCGGTCGGCAAGCTCAAGCGCCTCCACGACCTGCGCGACCGCCCGGGGCCCGGCGCATGACCGCCGCCGCGGCCGCGACCGGGCGGCGGGGACGCCCCGGCCACTCGCTGGACTCCCTGCTCGCGACCGCCGTCGCGCTGTTCAACGAGCGCGGCTACGACGCCACGAGCATGGACGAGCTCGCGGCGCGGCTGGGCGTGACCAAGCCGGCGATCTACCACCACGTGCCCAGCAAGGTCGAGCTGCTCCGCCTGGCGCTGGACCGGGCCCTCGACGCGCTCTTCGCCGTCACCGGGGAGCCGGGCGCCACCGAGGGGCCGGCCATCGACCGCCTCGAGCACGTCGTCCGCGGCTCGGTGCGCGTGCTCGCCGCCGAGCTGCCGTTCGTCACCCTGCTGCTGCGCGTCCGCGGCAACTCCGCGGTCGAGCAGGCGGCGCTGGAGCGGCGGCGCCGGTTCGACCGCGTCGTCACCGACCTGGTGCGGGCCGCGGAGGCGGAGGGCGACGTGCGCCCCGACGTCGACCCCGCCGTGACCAGCCGGCTGCTGTTCGGCACCGTGAACTCGCTCACCGAGTGGTACCGGCCCGAGGGCGACCTCTCCGCCGACGCGCTGGCCGACGCCCTGGTCACGACCACCTTCGCCGGGCTGCGCACCCGGCCGGGCTGCCCGTCCTGACGCGTGCTCAGGCGCTGCCCGGCGGGAGCTGCCGGCTGTGCCCCCGCAGCTCGGCGAGCAGCCGGCCGTCCGCGTCGCGCGTGACGGCGACGTCGTAGATGCCGCCACGGCCGGCCACCGAGCGCTCGACGGCGGTGGCGGTGACGGCGTCGCCCGGCCCGGCCGGCGCGAGGTACTCGATGCTGCAGGACCGGCCAACGGCCGCCGGCCCGTGGGAGTTGCAGGCCATGGCGAAGGCGATGTCGGCGACGGCGAACAGCGCCGCGCCGTGGGCGGTGCCGTGCCCGTTGAGCATCTCGCGCCGGATGGTCATGTGCGCGGTGACCGCCCCTGGCGCCACGTGGCTCACGGTGACGCCGAGGGCCCGCGCCGCGGCGTCCCCCGCGAGGTAGCGGCGAACCGCCTCCTCGGCGACGAGCTGCGGTGAGGCCCCGGTCATCAGCCGGCCGTGAGCCGCACGCACTCGGGGCAGGGGTCGGCCGAGCCGCGGCCGCGCGGGCCGTCCCACGTCCCCTGGACGACGCCGACCGACGCCCCGCAGATGCCGGCCCAGGGCGCCGGGAGGTCGGCTGTGCTGCGCAGGACGGCGTGCGCCCGGCCGGTGGCCTGGTCGCGGCCGGCGACGTGATCGCTGGTCATGCCCCCAGCATGCGTCCTCAGCGAGCGGCGGGGGGCCGCGGGAGGGCTTGTCCGACGCCCGATCGCCAGGCAGGCTGTGATCCAGGACACATCCGGCACCAGGGAGGCGTCGTGGCAGCCCACCCCGCTCATCCGGCCGCAGCGACCGGCGTCGACGGCTGAGGCCCCCATGGGCAAGGACATCCCACCGGCCCCGGCACCCCGCCCGGCCGCCCAGGTGCGCAACGTGGCCCTGGTCGGCCGGGCGGGCGCCGGCAAGACCACGCTCGCCGAGGCCCTCCTGGCGGCCACCGGGGCGATTCCCCGAGCGGGCCGCGTCGAGGACGGCAGCACCTGCCTGGACACCGAGGAGGTGGAGATCCGCCAGCAGCGGTCGGTCGCGCTCGGGGTGGCCGCCATCGAGCACGACGGCCACCGGATCACCATCCTCGACACCCCCGGCTCCCCGGACTTCGTCGGCGAGCTGCGGGCCGGGCTCCGTGCCGCCGACTCGGCGCTCTTCGTCGTCTCGGCCGTCAGCGGCGTGGACGCCGCCACCGTCCAGCTGTGGGAGGAGTGCGCCGCGGTGGGGATGCCGCGCGCCGTCGTGCTCACCCAGATCGACCGGCCGCGGGCTGACGTCGACGAGGCGGTGCGCCTCTGCCAGCTGATGCTGGGGGAGGGGGTCTACCCCATGCACCTGGTCGAGCGCGGCCCCGACGGCGCCGCCCGCGGGCTGGTCTCGCTGCTGGAGCCCCACCCCGAGGCCGGGGGCATCGGCGACCGCGACGCCGACCGTCTCCGCGCCGAGCTCATCGAGGGGATCATCGGCGAGAGCGAGGACGAGACGCTGATGGAGCGCTACCTCGCCGGCGACGAGCTCTCCGTCCCCGACCTGGTCGCCGACCTCGAGACCGCGGTCGCCCGCGGCCACTTCCACCCGGTCGTCTGCGTCGCCCCGCTCACCGGGGTCGGCATCGACGAGCTGCTGCAGCTGATCGTTGCCGCGCTGCCCTCGCCGGCCGAGCACGGCTGCCCGCCGGTCACCCGGCCCGACGGGTCGTCGGCCCCGCCGCTGCGGTGCGACCCCGACGGCCCGCTCGTCGCCGAGGTGGTCCGCACCACCACCGACCCCTACGTCGGCCGGATCTCCCTGGTCCGGGTCTTCTCCGGCACGCTGCGGCCCGACATCGCGGTGCACGTCTCCGGTCACGGCATGGCCGAGCGCGGCCACCCCGACCACGACGCCGACGAGCGCATCGGCGTCCTCTCCGCACCGCTGGGTGCCGCCATGCGGCCCGTCGCGGCGTGCCCGGCCGGCGACATCTGCGCCGTCGCCCGGCTGGCGACGGCCGAGACCGGCGACACGCTCAGCTCGCCGGAGGAGCCGCGGCTGGTGCCCCCCTGGGAGCTGCCGGTCCCGCAGCTGCCGGTGGCGGTGGAGGCTGCCTCCCACGGCGACGAGGACCGGATGGCGACCGCACTGGCCCGGCTCGTCGCCGAGGACCCCACCGTCCGGCTGGAGCGGCGCGCGGACACCGGGCAGCTGCTGCTCTGGTGCGTCGGCGACGCCCACGCCGAGGTGCTGCTGGAGCGGCTCCGCAGCAGGCACGGCGTCGACGTCGCCACGGTGCCGGTCCGCGTGCCGCTGGTCGAGACCCTCCGCGGGCCGGCCCGGGTGACCGGCCGGCACGTCAAGCAGTCGGGCGGGCACGGGCAGTACGCCGTCGTCGTCGTCGAGGGGGAGCCGGGGGAGCCCGGGTCGGGGATCGTCTTCGAGCAGCGCATCGTCGGCGGCACCGTGCCCGGTCAGTTCCACGGCAGCGTCGAGAAGGGGATCCGGGCGCAGGCGGCGCGCGGGGTCACCGGGGACCGGCCGCTGGTCGACGTCCGGGTGACCCTCGTCGACGGCAAGGCGCACTCGGTCGACTCCTCGGACGCGGCGTTCCAGGCCGCCGGCGCCCTGGCGCTGCGGGAGCTCGCGGCCGCCGCCGGCACCCGGGTCCTGGAGCCCTGGTGCGAGATCGCGGTGCAGGTTCCCGCCGAGCACGTCGGTGCGGTGATGAGCGACCTGTCGTCCCGGCGGGCGCGGGTGACCGGCAGCGAGGCCGACCCGGGCCGCGACCGGGCCACGGTGCGCGCCGAGGTGCCCGAGGTGGAGCTGCTGGGCTACCCCGGTGTCCTGCGTTCGGTGACGCACGGGACCGGCAGCTTCGAGCGCCGTCCGCTCGGGTACGAGCCGGCGCCCACGGCGACGGCCGTGCCGGCCTGATGGACGCCCTCCCGGCGAGGGGGGCGGCCGGCCCCCTGCAGGGACCCGCCGCGAGCATGCGAGTGGTGGGGGGCCGTCCCGACGTGGGGCCCCGTGGCCGCGTCCGGAGGCCCGTCGCGAGGTTGCGAGCGACGAGGGGGGCGGCCGGCCCCCTGCAGGGACCCGCCGCGAGCATGCGAGTGGTGGGGGGCAGGGGGTCCTTCTACTAGCCTCGGCCACGGTCGTGCTGGGCTTGGAGGGAACGTGACGTCGTCGAACGGGTCGTCGGCCGCCGCACCCGTCCCCCCGTCCCGGACGACGGGGGCGTCCCTGCCCGACCGCGAGAAGCTGCCGGACCGCGTCTGGACCCTGCCGAACGCGCTCTCGGTGCTGCGGCTGCTCGGCGTCCCGCTCTTCCTGTGGCTGCTCCTCGGCCCGGAGGAGGACGGCTGGGCGCTCGTCGTCCTCATGGTGTCCGGCTTCACCGACTGGCTCGACGGCAAGCTCGCCCGCTGGCTGGACCAGGGCAGCCGCCTCGGTGCGCTGCTGGACCCCGCGGCGGACCGGCTCTACATCGTCTCGGCCCTGGTCGCGCTGGCGCTGCGGGAGGTCGTGCCCCTCTGGCTGGTGGCGCTGCTGGTCGGCCGGGAGCTCCTGCTCGGCGTGCTCCTGCTCGTCCTGCGGGCCTACGGCTACCCGCCGCTGCAGGTGCACTACCTGGGCAAGGCGGCCACGCTCCTGCTGCTCTACGCCTTCCCGGTGCTGCTCGTCGCCGACGGGGACGGCGCGCTGGCGACCGTCGCCGCGCCGTTCGCCTGGGCCCTCACCATCTGGGGCACCGCGCTCTACCTGCTGGCCGCCGTCTTCTACGTGATCCAGGTCGTGGGTCTCGTGGCCGAGGAACGCTCCGCGGCCACCCGGAGCTCCCCGTGACCGGCGCGCGCCCGCCCGGCGGTGTCCGCTCCCTGGGCGCCTCCCTGCTGGACGACGTGCTGGCCGAGACCCTCGACCCGGCCTACGCGCAGGCCGCCGCCCGCAGGGCCGGGGGAGAGGCGCCACCCCGCCGGGGCCGTGGCCGGGTGCTGGTCGCGCTGACCATGGCCGGCGCGGGGCTGCTGGCCGCGGTCACCTACGACCAGGCGGCCGCCCGGGCGGAGGGCCGGCAGGAGATCCGCGAGGCCCTCGTCCGCGACATCCAGGACGAGTCGGCGCTCAGCGACGCGCTGGCCGCGGACCTCGAGGAGCTGCGCGCCGAGGTGAGCCGGACCAGCGACGAGCTGCTCGCCGCCACCGCGGTGGGGCAGCGGGCGCTCGACGCCCTCGCACGGGCCGAGCAGGCCACCGCCGCCGTCGCCGTCACCGGGCCGGGGCTGCTCGTCACGCTGGCCAACGCGGAGGCCGATGCCGACGACGACCCGCTCGGCGGCGCGGGCGGCAGCGAGGCGGTCCAGGTGGCCGACGGCGACCTGCAGCTGGTCGTCAACGCACTCTGGGCGGCCGGGGCGGAGGCGGTCAGCATCAACGGCCAGCGGCTGGGCCCCACGAGCGCCATCCGGTTCGCCGGCGAGGCGGTGCTGGTCAACTTCCGCCCGGTCAGCAGCCCCTACCGCATCAGCGCCGTCGGCGACCCCGACACGTTGTCGCAGAACTTCCTGCTCGACCCCCAGGTGCGCGACCTCGCCGGGTTCGCGGCCGCCACGGGGCTTGAGTTCGTGTTCGCCAAGGAGGACGAGCTGTCCCTGCCGGCCGCCAACCCGCCGGAGCTCCGCTCCGCCGAGATCGCCAGTCCCCGCCGGGCCACCGGCGCCGAGCCCGGCCCCGGAGGCTGACGTCGTGATCCCGATCCTCGGCCTGGCGGCGGGCGTCCTGCTCGGCCTCGTCTTCGACCCCACCGTCCCGCTCTGGCTCCAGCCCTACCTGCCGATCGCCGTCGTCGCCGCGCTCGACGCCGTCTTCGGCGGGTTCCGCGCCCGGCTCGACGGGATCTTCGACGCCAAGGTCTTCGTCATCTCGTTCGTGTCCAACGTGGTGGTGGCCGCGCTCATCGTCTTCCTCGGCGACCAGCTCGGCGTCGGCGCCCAGCTGTCGACGGCGGTGGTCGTCGTCCTCGGCATCCGCATCTTCGGCAACGCGGCGGCGATCCGCCGGCACGTCTTCCGCGCATGACCGGTGCGGGGCGGCCCGGGCCGTCGCACCCCGGCGAGAACCCACCCGCGGAGACGGTCGCGGGCGAAGCCACCACGGTGCGGCGGCGGGGGCGGGACCCTCTCGCGGCGGCGCTCATCGGCGTGCTCACCCTGCTGCTGGGCTTCGCGCTCGCGGTGCAGGTGCGCAACGCCGACGAGGCCCAGATGCTGGCCGGCGCGCGCGAGGAGGACCTCGTGCGCATTCTCGACGAGCTCAACAGCCGCGAGGAACGGCTGCGGGCACAGCTCACCGACCAGCGGGCTGCGCTGCGCGAGCTCAACGGCTCCGGCAGCCGGACCGGTGCCGCGCTGGAGGAGGCCCGCCGGAGGGCCGAGGCCCTCGGCATCCTCAACGGCACGCTGCCGGCCCAGGGGCCGGGGCTCACCTTGAGCATCGCCGACCCCACGGGCGAGGTGCGGGTGCCCGACCTGCTCGACGTGGTGCAGGAGCTGCGCGCGGCCGGCGCGGAGACCATGCAGGTCGACGGCGTCCGGATCGGGCTCTCCACCGCCGTCACCGGCGCCACCGGCGACCTCCGCGTCGACGGCGAGGCGTTGCGCTCGCCGTACGAGTTCGTCGTCCTCGGCGACCCCCAGGGCATGGAGACCGCCATGAACATCCCCGGCGGGGTCGTGCAGCGCATCGAGCGCCGCGGCGGCTCCGTGGACATCGTGCAGTCGCCCGAGCTCCTCGTGGACGCATTGCGGCCGCTCGACCGCCCTCAATACGCTTCGCCCACAACCGACTAGGGATCTCGGTGCCCCCACCTCCCGCTCCGCTCGAGGTGGGGCCCTGCGCCGAGGCCGTTGCACCACCTCACCGGGAGACGACCGCCGCATGAGCACGCCCGACGACCGCCGCTACACCGACCAGCACGAGTGGGCGATGGTGCAGGGGACCGACGGCACGTCGACCGTCGTCCGGGTCGGCATCACCGACCACGCCCAGGACGCGCTCGGGGACATCGTCTTCGTGCAGCTGCCCGAGGTGGGGGCCGAGGTCGCCCCCGGCACGCCGATCGGCGAGGTGGAGTCGACCAAGAGCGTCTCCGACGTCTACGCGCCCGTCGCCGGGGTGGTGGCCGCGGTCAACGACCGCCTGACCGACGCGCCGGAGACCATCAACGCCGACCCGTACGGCGAGGGCTGGCTGGTCGACATCGCGGTGCAGGGGGAGGGCGGCGACCCCACCGGGCAGCTGCTCGACGCCGACGCGTACCAGGCCGTGGTCGACGGCACGTGACCGGCCCGCCGGGAGGCTGACTGCGGCGATCGATCACTATGATCGCTGCGGGGCGAAGAACAGCGGGGGACCTGCGGCGAAGCCGCCCCCCGGCCCTGCACCTCCGGTTGACCCTCGGGCCGACCGGCTGGTTCCATGACCCACGGTCCGCCGCCCACCCGCGGCGGCCGACCCACGGCGGGCCGCCCGGCCCACCGTCCGCCGGCCGCCCGCGGCCCGTTCCAGGTCCGCGGCGGGCCCCTCGCACCGGAGGAGACGCAACGTGCACTGCACTCGATGTGGCCACGAGAACCCCGAGGGCAGTCGCTTCTGCGCGCAGTGCGGTGCGGCGCTCTCCCCGGAGCGCGTGGGCGAGGCCACGAGCGTGATCCCGAAGGTCGGCGGCGAGGACACCGGCGACCAGCCGGAGGCGGTGGAGGCGGCCGACGCGCACGCGGGCGCCGTCGAGTCGCTGCCCGCCGGATCGGCGCTGCTGGTGGTCAAGCGCGGCCCCAACGCCGGCAGCCGGTTCCTGCTCGACCAGGACGTCACCACCGCCGGCCGGCACCCCGACAGCGACATCTTCCTGGACGACGTCACGGTCAGCCGCCGGCACGTCGAGTTCCACCGCGAGGGCGGCGGCTTCTCGGTGCACGACGTCGGCAGCCTGAACGGCACCTACGTCAACCGCGAGCCGGTCGACGTCGCCACCCTCGCCGGTGGCGACGAGGTGCAGATCGGCAAGTTCCGCCTGGTGTACCTGACCGGCCCGCGCACCGGCGAGCCGGCCGCGCGCTAGCCGACCGGCGATTCTGCGCATGTCGGGACCGCGGACCGGGACGCCCAGACGCGGTCCCGGGGAGAGAGGGGCGTGACCGCCGTGCCCGAGCGCGAGCGTGCGCTCGGGGACGCCGGCGACCAGCACGCACCCCGCCTGACCATCGGCGAGGTGCTGGCGGTGCTGCGCGACGACTTCCCCGACGTGACGATCAGCAAGATCCGCTACCTGGAGTCCGAGGACCTGGTCCACCCGCAGCGCACGCCGTCGGGCTACCGGAAGTTCTCGCGGGCCGACGTCAGCCGGCTGCGCTACGTGCTGACCGCCCAGCGGGACCACTACCTGCCGCTGCGGGTGATCAAGGACCACCTCGACGCCCTCGACCGCGGGGAGCCGCTGCCCGGCACGAGCGGCTCCGCGCCGTTGCCCCCCGCCTCCACCGAGGAGGGGGCGACGGCGCCGCTGACCGCCGAGCAGTTCGCGCGGGCCGCCGGGCTGGAGCCCGGGCAGCTGGCCGACTGCGTGCAGTTCGGGCTCCTCTCCACCGACGCCGAGGGCCGGCACCCCGCCGCGGACCTCCCCATCGCGCGCGCGGCCGCCGGGCTCGCCCGGCACGGCATCGAGCCGCGGCACCTGCGGGTCTACCGCAGCGCCGTGGAGCGCGAGGCGGGGCTCGTCGAGCAGCTCGTCGCCCCGGTGCTGCGGGCGCGCTCCGAGGAGGCGCGCACGCGCGCCACCGAGAAGCTGCAGGAGCTGGCCGCGCTCTCCGCGCAGCTGCACACCGCCCTGCTCGAGACGCGCCTGCGGGACCTCCTCCGCCCCTGAGCGGGCGTACCGTTGAGCCGTCGCGGTCCGGCCCGCCGCCGGGTCGACGCGTCACCGGCCGCCTGACCACACCGTCCCGCCCGAACCCGGGCCGCAGCCGAGGGAGCCGCACCGTGCAGGAGCTTCGAGTCGTCGGCGTCCGCGTCGAACTGCCCGGCAACCAGCCGATCCTGCTGCTCAAGGAGACGCAGGGGGAGCGCTACCTGCCGATCTGGATCGGCGCCGTCGAGGCGGCCGCGATCGCGTTCGAGCAGCAGGGCGTGCGCCCGGCCCGCCCGATGACCCACGACCTGCTGCGCGAGGTCGTGCGCACGCTGGGAGCCGAGCTGGAGGCGGTCAACATCACCGAGATGCGCGACGGCATCTACATCGCCGAGCTCGTCTTCGGCGACGACCGCATCGTGAGCGCCCGCCCCTCCGACGCGGTGGCGCTCGCGGTGCGCACCGGGGCGCCGATCTTCGGCGCCGACGACCTCCTCGACGAGGTGGGCATCGAGATCCCCGACGAGCAGGAGGACGAGGTCGAGAAGTTCCGCGAGTTCCTCGACCAGATCTCGCCGGAGGACTTCGGGGCCGGCTCCGGCTCCGGCGGCGGGCCCGCTTAGAGGGCCCATCGGGTAGGTATCGGCAGGCGCGCCGCATCCGTCACCCGAAATGGGGCTGGTGTGGCGACACGCCGCACCGCTCAGTTGACCGGCCTCCGGGCCCGGCTTACCGTCGGCGAACGACAACGGTGTGACACCTGAGGTGACGGGTGCCGAACCGTCTACCGCCGCGGCTGTGGCGGGACAGAGGAGGACGCCGGACGTGAGCGACCAGGGCAACGGCTCGCAAGGTCAGCTGTTCAGCGATGCCGCCGTCGGTGCGCCGCAGTACGACGAGGTCGACACCGACCTGGTCGGCTACCGCGGTCCGACCGCCTGCGCCGCCGCCGGCATCACCTACCGCCAGCTGGACTACTGGGCGCGCACGGGCCTGGTGTCCCCGTCGGTGCGCAGCGCCACCGGCTCGGGCACCCAGCGGCTCTACTCCTTCCGCGACATCCTGGTGCTCAAGGTCGTCAAGCGGCTGCTGGACACCGGCGTCTCGCTGCAGAACATCCGCAAGGCCGTCGACCACCTCCGCCAGCGCGGGGTGAAGGAGCTGGCCAACGTCACCCTCTTCTCCGACGGCGCGACCGTGTACGAGTGCACCTCCGCCGAGGAGGTCGTCGACCTGCTCGCCGGCGGCCAGGGCGTGTTCGGCATCGCGGTCTCCGGGGCCCTGCGGGAGCTCTCCGGCGAGCTGGCCGAGCTGCCCGCGGAGCGGATCGACGGCGGTCAGGTCGTCCCGTCGGACGACGAGCTGTCGTTGCGCCGCCGGCGCCGGGTGGCGACGGCCTAGGTCGTCCTCCGGGCGCGCGCTCGCCGGGAACGCTCGCTGGTACCGTCCGAGCAGTGACCGACCGCGCTGCCGCGTCCACGGGTGAGGCCACCACGCCGATCGCCGGACCGCTGCCCTCGCTGAACGCCCTCGACACCGCCGGGTCCTTCGCCGGGCGGCACATCGGTCCCCGGCCGGACGACACCGCGGCGATGCTCGAGGTCGTCGGCCACCCGTCGCTGGAGTCGCTCGTCGACGCCTGCGTCCCCGAGGGCGTGCGCGACCGCGCGCCACTGGACCTGCCGCCCGCCGAGAGCGAGGCCGCCGTCCTCGCGCTGCTGCGCGAGCGCGCGGCCGCCAACGAGGTCTTCACCTCGATGATCGGCCTGGGCTACTCGGGCACGATCACCCCACCGGTCATCCAGCGCACGGTGCTGGAGAACCCGGCCTGGTACACCGCCTACACGCCCTACCAGCCCGAGATCAGCCAGGGCCGCCTGGAGGCGCTGATCAACTTCCAGACGACGGTCGCCGACCTGACCGGGCTGCCCGTGGCCGGCGCCTCGATGCTCGACGAGGCGACCGCGGCCGCCGAGGCGATGACCCTGGTCCGCCGGGCCGGCAGGGCGAAGGGTGACGCCGTCTTCGTCGTCGACCGGGACACGCTGCCGCAGACGCTGGGCGTGCTGCAGACCCGCGCCGAGCCGCTGGGCATCCGGCTGCACGTCGCCGACCTCTCCGCCGGCTGGCCCACCGACCTGCCCGAGGCCGGCGCGTTCGGCGTGCTGCTGTCCTACCCGGGCGCCAGCGGGGCCGTCCGCGACCACCGCGCGCTCGCCGCCGCCGCGCACGAGGCCGGCGCGGCCGTCGTCGTCGCCGCCGACCTGCTGGCACTCACCCTGCTGGAGGCGCCGGGGGAGTGGGGCGCCGACGTCGCCTGCGGCACGTCCCAGCGCTTCGGCGTCCCCATGGGCTACGGCGGCCCGCACGCCGGCTACCTGTCGGTGCGCGAGGGGCTGGCCCGCCAGCTCCCCGGCCGCCTGGTCGGTGTCTCGGTGGACGCCGACGGCGACGTCGCCTACCGGCTGGCGCTGCAGACCCGCGAGCAGCACATCCGCCGGGAGAAGGCGACCAGCAACATCTGCACCGCGCAGGTGCTCCTGGCCGTCATGGCCGGCGCCTACGCCGTCTACCACGGCCCCGAGGGGCTCACCGCCATCGCCGCCCGGGTGCACCGCGGCGCGACGGTGCTGGCCGGCTGGTTGCGCGCCGGCGGGCTGGAGATCGTGCACGAGCACTTCTTCGACACCGTCGAGGTGGCGGTGCCCGGACGCGCCGCCGAGGTGGTCGCCGCGGCGGCGCAGCGGCGGATCAACCTGCGCCTGGTCGACGCCGACACGGTCGCCGTCGCCTGCGACGAGACGACGACGCCGGCCGTCCTGCGCGCCGTCGCCGAGTCCTTCGGGGTCCCCGCCGACGAGACGGCGCTCGACGACGCCGGTGCCGACGCTCTCCCGGCCGCGCTTCGCCGCCGGACGCCGTTCCTCACCCACCCGGTCTTCTCCGCGCACCGCTCGGAGACGGCGATGCTGCGCTACCTGCGCTCGCTGAGCGACAAGGACCTGGCGCTGGACCGCACGATGATCCCGCTGGGTTCCTGCACGATGAAGCTCAACGCCGCGGCCGAGATGGCGGCGATCACCTGGCCGGAGTTCGCGCACCTGCACCCGTTCGCCCCGGCCGAGCAGGCCCGCGGCTACCGGCAGCTGATCGACGAGCTGTGCGCGGGGCTGGCCGAGGTGACCGGCTACGCCGGGGTGAGCGTGCAGCCCAACGCCGGCTCGCAGGGCGAGTTCGCCGGTCTCCTGGCCATCCGCGGCTACCACCGCTCGCGGGGCGAGGGCCACCGCGACGTCTGCCTGATCCCGAGCTCGGCGCACGGCACCAACGCCGCCAGCGCCGTCATGGCCGGCATGCGCGTCGTCGTCGTGGCTTGCGACGAGGCCGGGAACGTCGACGTCGCCGACCTGCACGCGAAGGTCGACCAGCACGCCGACCGGCTCGCGGGACTCATGATCACCTACCCGTCGACGCACGGGGTGTTCGAGGCCGACATCCAGGAGATCTGCGCCGCGGTGCACGACGCCGGCGGCCAGGTGTACGTCGACGGCGCCAACCTCAACGCGCTCGTCGGGCTCGCCCGCCCGGGCCGGTTCGGCTCCGACGTCAGCCACCTGAACCTGCACAAGACGTTCTGCATCCCGCACGGCGGCGGTGGCCCGGGGGTCGGCCCGGTCGCCGTCCGCGAGCACCTGCTGCCGTTCCTGCCCGGGCACCCGGTCGTGGACACCGGCGCCTCCGGCCCGGTCGTCTCCGCGGCGCCCTGGGGGTCGGCGGGCATCCTGCCGATCAGCTGGGCCTACATGCGGCTGATGGGGCCCGACGGGCTGACCCGGGCGACCGAGCACGCCATCCTGGCGGCCAACTACGTCGCGGCCCGCCTGCGCGACCACTACCCGGTCCTCTACACCGGCGCCACGGGGCTGGTGGCCCACGAGTGCATCCTCGACATCCGCCCGCTGACCAAGGCGACGGGCGTGACGAACGACGACATCGCCAAGCGCCTGATCGACTTCGGCTTCCACGCCCCGACCATGAGCTTCCCGGTCGCCGGCACGCTCATGGTCGAGCCGACCGAGAGCGAGGACAAGGCGGAGCTCGACCGCTTCGTCGACGCCATGGTCGCGATCCGCGCGGAGATCGAGAAGGTCGCGACGGGGGAGTACGACCGCACCGACAACCCGCTGCGCAACGCGCCGCACACCCTGGCGATGGTGGCGGGGGAGTGGGGGCGGCCCTACCCGCGCAGGGAGGCGGTCTACCCGGTGCGTGCGCTGCAGGGCCGCAGCTACCTCAGCCCCGTCCGCCGCATCGACCAGGCCTACGGCGACCGCAACCTGGTGTGCTCCTGCCCGCCGCCGGAGGCGTTCGAGGACCACGACTTCGGCGCGCACGCGCCCTCGGGGAACGGTGCGGTGCCCTCACGCGGTCAGGGGCACCCCGACGACCTCGGGACGACGGCCGACGTGGTCGGGGCCCCGGCCTAGCGTCGGCACCCGGCGGCAGGGTGCCGGTCACGGATGCGCCTACCGCGCTGCGTCGCGCCCTCCAGTCGGGGCGCGACGTGCTCCTCCGGGACCCTGCAGGGGGCCGCTCAGGCGGGGGCCAGCCAGACGTGGTGGTCGGGGACGGCCCGGCCGTCGGGGAGCAGTTCGCCGTCGTCGTCGAAGAGCACGACGCCGTTGCACAGGAGGCGCCAACCCTGCTCGGGGTGGCTGCTGACCACGGCGGCGAGGTCGCGCGCCTCGCTGGCTACGTCGGGGCAGGGCGTTGCGTGGTGGCACATGACGGTTCCTCTTCGTCGGTTTCCAGGACGACCGGTCGGGTTGCGCACCGCCCTCGTCTGACTCCTGGATTCGGCAGGTGTGCGCGCGTCCTGAAGCAGAGCGCGTGAGCCGGGTCACCAATCCACCCGGAGGAGTAGGCAGGTCCTGCCATGGCCGCCGGTCACGTCGGGCATCGGCCCGGTTCGGCCGCGGCGTGTCGGGCCTAGAGCTTGCGCAGCAGCACCCGGCGCACCGAGTGGTCCGCGGACTTCTGCAGCACCAGCCGCGCCCGCGACCGGGTCGGGGCGATGTTGTCCCGGAGGTTCGGGCCGTTCACCGCCGACCAGATGCCCAGCGCCGTCTCCCGGGCCTGGTCGTCGGTGAGGTCGGCGAAGCGGTGGAAGTAGGCCGTGGTGTCCTGGAACGCCGTCCGGCGCAGGGCCTGGAACCGCTCGACGTACCAGCGCTGGATGTCGGCCTCCGCCGCGTCGACGTAGACCGAGAAGTCGAAGAAGTCCGAGAGGAAGATCTCCGGGGCCGACCCGTCCGTGCGCCGGCCCGCCTGCAGGACGTTCAGCCCCTCGAGCACGAGGATGTCCGGCCGGTCCACCGCCTGCACGCGGCCGGGCACGATGTCGTAGGACTGGTGGTCGTACACCGGCGCGAAGACCTCCTCGCGCCCGGACTTCACGTCGGCCAGGAAGCGCAGCAGCGCCCGCCGGTCGTAGCTCTCCGGGAAGCCCTTGCGCCCCAGCAGGCCGCGCTCCTGCAGCACGGCGTTGGGCAGCAGGAAGCCGTCGGTGGTGACCAGGTCGACCCGGGGGACGCCGGGGGTGGCCGCCAGCAGCGTCTGCAGCAGGCGCGCGGTCGTGCTCTTCCCGACGGCGACGCTGCCGGCGACGGCGATGACGAACGGCACCTTGGCCGTGGCGTTGCCGAGGAACTCGCTCTGCGCCGCCCAGAGGCGGCGGCTGGCGGTCACGTGCAGGCTCAGCAGGCGGGCCAGCGGCAGGTAGACCGTGGCGACCTCGTCCAGGTCGATGCGGTCACCCAGGGAGGCGAGGGTCTCCAGCTCGGCGGCGTCCAGCGGCAGGACCGAGCCCGCGGCCAGGGCTCGCCACGAGTCGCGGTCGAACACCGCGTAGGGCGAGATGGAGCCACGAGTCCCAGCCGTCACGCGCCCCATCGTGCCGTCCACCCCCGGGGCGGGGTGCGCGCGGGTCACCCAGGCGGGTCGGGCCACGGGGTACCGGGGGCGTGCGGAGCCCCGACGGGACGGAGCCGGTCTAGTGTTTCCCCGTGCCGACCCGCCCGGGGCTGCTCGAGTGCATCGAGCGCTACTTCGCCACCGCGCCCCAGCCGGACGCGCGGATCCAGACCGCCGGGGCGCTCGACGTCCCGATCGCCGATCCCGCCTGGCCCTACCCCGCCCGCCCCCGGCACGACGGTGGCCAGGTCACCGCCGAGGACGTGCGGGCGGCCCTGGAGCTGCAGCGGGCGGCCGGCCTGCCGACGGCCCTGGAGTGGATCCCCGAGTGCTCGCCGGAGGTGGGGGCCGCCGTCCGTGCGGCAGGGATGGCCGTCGAGGAGCTGCCGCTGCTCGTGGCCGACGAACCCGTCGACGTCGTCCTGCCGGCGGGGGTCCGCCTCTTCCTGGTCGGCGCCGAGGACCCGGAGCTGCCGCACTACCAGCACGTGGCCGCGCTCGGCTTCGCCCACCCCGGGGGAGCCGTCGACGTGGAGGAGAGGGCGCCGGAGGAGTCGCCGGAGGCGGTGCGCCGCACCGAGGTGCTGCGCGAGCGGATCGCCGACGGGCGGACCGTCATGATGGTCGCCATCGACCACGGCCAGCCGGTCGCGGTGGGCTCGCACCAGCCCCTCGACGTCGACGGCACCGAGGTGAGCGAGATCGTCGGGGTGGCGACGTTGCCGCGGCTGCGCGGCCGCGGGCTGGGCGCCGGCGTCGCCTCGGCGCTGACCGCGCACGCCCGGGAGACCGCGGACCTGGTCTTCCTGGCCGCCGGTGACGACGACGTGGCGCGGGTGTACGAGCGCATCGGTTTCGCCCGCATCGCGACCACCGCCGTGGCCGAGCTGCCGCCGGGCTGAGCCCGCGCAGGATCAGGAGTCCCGCGGCGTGGGCAGCTGCGCCGCCGCGGCGTCGAGGGCGGCACGGGCGGCGTCCCAGCCCACGGATGCGGGGACCTCGCTGAGCAGCACGACGACCTTGCGCCCGATCACCCCGACCGAGTGCAGGTGCCGGTTCCCCGCGACGCAGCACATCCACCCCTGCTTGACCGCCGGTCGCCCGGGGACGGCGCCGAAGACGCCGAACTCCTGGTCGAAGCCGTCGGCCGCGATCGGCGTGGCCAGCCGCATCCACGCGAGGATGGCCGCGGCGTCCGCGGGGTGCGCGACCGTGGGCAGCAGCGACAGGAACCGGGCGAGGTCGCGGGCGCTGGTCAAGGTCTGGCCCCACTGGCCGGGCACCGCCGGGGGGCTGGTGGCGCTCAGGCCGTACCGCTCGGCGACGTCCACCACCATCTGCGCGCCCCCGTAGCGCACCCACAGCTGCGAGGCCGCGGGGTCGTCGGACCGCCGGACCATCGCCTGCAGGAGCGCGAAGTCCTCCCGGTCCAGGGCCAGGCGCCCCGTCCGGGCGCGGTGCAGGAGGTCCGCGGCCATGTACAGCTTCACCATCGACGCGCCCGGGATCGGCCGCCCGGCCACGTCGCCGTTGTCGGCCCGGAACGCGGCCGCCCGCGCCGTGGCCGCCTCCGCCGCCCGGGCCGAGCGGCCGCCCGTCGGGTCGGGCTGCCGGGCGACCGCCACCGCCAGCGTGCCCTGCGTGCCGTAGGCCGCCGTCATGGCCGAGACGACCTCCTGGGCCGAGGGCCATGCGGCCGCGGCCGGGACCGGCGCGAGCAACGAGCCCACCAACGAGGCCAGCAGGGCCACCAGCAGCCCGGGGACGGGCAGCCGGCGCACGCGCCCCGGGCCGCGCCGGCCCGGGCGGGGGGACGACGTCGCCATGGCGGGGAGCTACCCACCCGACGGCGGCCGCCGCACCCACCCCACGGTGGCCGCTTCAACGTTCAAGCGGCCGGCGGCGGGCCGTGGCGGTGCGGAGACGCGCGGACGCGGCCGGTCAGCCCTGCTCGTACGTGGCCACCAGGGTCGCGCGGGCGAGCGTGTGCGAGAACAGGTTGAAGCCCAGCACCGCTGGCGTGGTGCTCGCGTCCACCTCGAGCCGGTCGGTGTCGACCGCGTGCACCACCACGAAGTAGCGGTGCGGCCCGTGCCCGGGCGGGGGAGCGGCGCCGACGTACCCGGCGAAGCCGCCGTCGTTGCGCAGCTGCACGGCTCCCTCGGGGAGCTGCGGGGCGTCCTTGTCGCCGGCGCCGGAGGGCAGCTCGGTCACCGACGCGGGGATGTTCGCCACCGCCCAGTGCCAGAAGCCGCTGGCGGTCGGAGCGTCCGGGTCGTAGACGGTGACGGCGAAGCTGCGGGTGCCCTCGGGGAAGCCGGACCACGACAGCTGGGGGGAGCGGTCCTCGCCGCCGGCGCCCATCACACCGCTGACGTGCGGCATCGCCATGGCCTGCCCGTCGGACAGGTCGCTGCTGGTCACGGTGAAGCCCGGCACCTGCGGCAGGAAGTCGTAGGGGTTGGGCGGGGTGGGCCGGTCGGCCATGGTGGTCCTCTCCCTCGGGGCGGTCGGTCGATGGGCGGGGCCGCCGGAGCGTCCCCGTCGGACCCTAGGCAGCTCCACCGCCCGGCGCCCGTCGGGCCGGACGCCCGCAGCGCGCCCGGGCGCCGTCCCAGGACGTGCGCAGCGCCCGGCGCCGGTAGCGTCGCGTCGTGTCCACCACCCGATCGGTCGGCCTCCCCGGCGGCGTCCGGGCCTGCCTGTTCGACCTCGACGGCGTCCTCACCCGGACCGCCACGGTCCACATGGCGGCCTGGAAGCGGACCTTCGACGAGTTCCTGCGGGCGCACGACCCGGCGGCACCGGAGTTCACCCAGGACGACTACAACCGGTACGTCGACGGCAAGCCGCGGGCCGACGGCGTCCGCGACTTCCTCGCCAGCCGGGGCATCGTCCTGCCCGAGGGCGAGCTCGGCGACCCCCCGGACGCCGAGACGGTGCAGGGGGTGGCCACCCGCAAGAACGACCTGGTGCAGCGGGAGCTCGAGGAGCACGGCGTCGAGGTGTACGAGGGCTCGGTGCGCTACCTGCGGGCGGTGAAGGAGGCGGGCCTGGCCACCGCGGTGGTGACCGCCTCGGCCAACGGCGAGCAGGTGGTGGCCGCCGGCGGCTTCGCCGACCTGATCGACACCCGGGTGGACGGCGTCGTCGCGCGGGAGCGGGGGCTGGCGGGCAAGCCCGCGCCCGACACCTTCCTGGCCGGCGCGCACGCCCTGGGGGTGAGCCCGCGGGAGGCCGTCGTCTTCGAGGACGCCCTGGCCGGGGTGGCCGCCGGGCGCGCGGGCGGGTTCGCCCACGTCGTCGGCGTCGACCGCGTGGGGCACGCCGAGGGGCTGCGCGAGGCCGGGGCCGACGTCGTCGTGACCGACCTGGCCGAGCTGCTGGAGCGACCATGACCGAGGGGCGGGCGGTCTTCCCGGTCCAGCCGTGGGCGCTCACCGAGGTCGGGATGGACCACGGCAGCCTCGGGGTGCACGAATCGGTCTTCGCCCTGGCCAACGGGCACCTGGGCATGCGCGGCTCGCTGGAGGAGGGCGAGCCGGTCGTCGTCCCCGGCACCTACCTCAACGGCTTCTTCGAGGAGCGGCCGCTGCCCTACGCCGAGGCGGGCTACGGCTTCCCGGAGATGGGGCAGACCGTCGTCAACGTGACCGACGGCAAGCTGATCCGGCTGCTGGTGAAGGACTCGCCGCTGGACCTCAACTACGGCGAGGTCATCGACCACCGGCGCACCCTGGACCTGCGGGCCGGGGTGCTGCGCCGGTCCACGGAGTGGCGCTCGCCCAGCGGCCGGACCGTGCGGGTGACCAGCACGCGCCTGGTGTCGCTGGCCCGCCGGTCGATCGCCGCGATCGAGTACCAGGTGGAGGTCACCGACGACCTCGGCGACCTCTACGTCGCCCTGCAGTCGGACCTGCTGGCCAACGAGGACGGCGCCCCCGACGGCGACCGCGACCCGCGTGGTGCTGCCGCCCTGGCCCGCCCGCTGCAGTGCGAGCTCGCCGCCGGCCGGGGCCGCCGCGCGGTGCTGGTGCACCGCACGAAGCGCAGCCAGCTGCGCATGGCGGCCGGCATGGACCACCTGATCGAGGTCCCCGACAGCTGCACCGAGGACATCGAGGCCGTCGGCGACCTGGCCCGGTACACCCTCGCGGCCCGCATCCCGCCCGGGGGCTCGATGAAGATCATCAAGTTCCTCGCCTACGGCTGGTCCTCGCGCCGCTCGGGCGCGGCGCTGCGCGACCAGGTGGAGGCGGCGCTGGCGACGGCGAAGCTCGCCGGCTTCGAGCGCCTGCTCCGCGAGCAGCGCGAGCTCCTGGCCCAGCACTGGGACGAGGCCGACGTCGAGGTGGTGGGCGACGACGAGCTGCAGCAGGCCGTGCGGGTGGGCATGTTCCACGTCCTGCAGGCGGGGCTCCGCGCCGAGCGGCAGGCGATCCCGGCCAAGGGGCTGACCGGGCCCGGCTACGACGGGCACACCTTCTGGGACACCGAGACCTACGTGCTGCCGGTGCTCACCTACACCGCGCCGCACGCCGCCCGAGACGCGCTGATCTGGCGGCACACCACCCTGGGCCTGGCCCGTGAGCGCGCCCGCGTGCTGGGCCTGCGCGGGGCCGCGTTCCCGTGGCGGACGATCCGGGGCGAGGAGACGTCGGGCTACTGGCCCGCGGGCACGGCCGCCTTCCACATCAACGCCGACATCGCCGACGCCGTCGTCCGCTACCACGACGCCACGCTGGACGACGCCTTCGACCGCGACTACGGCGCCGAGCTGCTCATCGAGACCGCCCGGCTGTGGGCCTCGCTCGGTCACTTCGACACCGAGCACGGCTTCCGGATCGACGGGGTGACCGGGCCCGACGAGTACACGGCCGTCGTCGACAACAACGTCTACACCAACCTCATGGCGCAGCGGAACCTGCAGGAGGCCGCCGCCGCGGTGCGTCGGCAGCCCGCCGTGGCGACCCGGTTGCAGGTCACCGACGAGGAGGTGGAGGAGTGGCTGCGCGGGGCGGCGCTCATGGCGGTGCCCTACGACACCCAGCGTGGCGTGCACATGCAGTCCGACGGCTTCACCCACCACGAGGAGTGGGACTTCGCCGGCACGCCGCGCGAGCACTACCCGCTGCTGCTGAACTACCCTTACTTCGAGCTGTACCGGAAGCAGGTGGTCAAGCAGGCCGACCTGGTGATGGCCCTGCACCTGCGGGGCGACGCGTTCACCCTCGAGGAGAAGATCGCGGACTTCGCCTACTACGAGCAGCGCACCACCCGCGACTCGTCGCTGTCGGCGACCCAGCAGGGGGTCGTCGCCGCCGAGACCGGCCACCTGGAGCTCGCCCACCAGTACTGGGCCGAGGCGGCGCTCACCGACATCCAGAACCTGCACCACAACTCCGGCCACGGGCTGCACATCGCCTCGCTGGCAGGGGGGTGGACAGTCGCCGTCGCCGGCTTCGGCGGGCTCCGGGACCACGGGGGCCGGCTCTCCTTCGCGCCGCGGCTGCCCGAGCGGATCAGCCGGCTGCGCTTCCGGGTGGTCTACCGGGGCCGGAAGCTCACCGTCACCGTGGAGCGGGACCAGGCGACCTACCGCCTGGTGGACGGCGATCCGCTCGACATCAGCCACCACGGCCGGCAGGTGCGCATCGACCACGACGACGTGGTGCTCGAGCTGCCGCCGCCGCCCGACGTCGACCCGGTGCGCCAGCCACCCGGCTGCGAGCCGCGGCGGCGCTCGCGCGGCTGACCGCCGCCGCGCGAGCGGAGCCCGGCCCCGCGCGGCTGGGACGACGACCACCGGCTGGGGTCGTCGTGCGCGCTCGGGGACCACGACTACCGTTATCCCCAACATCGACCCGGCTCAGCCGGTGGTCGCGCCGATCAACCAGCTCGCGCCCAGAACGAAGGCCCCGACGTCGACGAGCAGGAAGACGCCGACCCACACGATGGCGGGCAAGGGGGTGAGCCGGGCCAGCTGGTCGGCGTCGGAGTCCCGCGCAGCCCGCCGTCGGCGGGCACCCTGGAGCTCGAGGACGGCGCGCGGAGCGGCCAGCAGGAGGAACCACGTCGCCACCGCGGCGAACACCGCCTGCCCGGCCGGCGGCAGCCACCACGTGGCGGCGAAGACGACCGCGCCGGTGACCAGCACCGACCACAGCCCGTAGAAGTTGCGGATCTGCACGAGCAGCAGGGCCAGGAGCAGCAGCAGCGCCCAGAGCAACCCGATCGCGTGCCCGGCGGCGAGCAGGGCGGCCGCACCGAGGCCGAAGAGGGCGGGGCCGGTGTAGCCGGCGGCGCAGGTCAGCACCATGCCGAGGCCGGTCGGCCGCCCGGCGGAGACGGTCAGCCCCGAGGTGTCCGAGTGCAGCCGGATGCCGGCGAGCCGCCGCCCGGCGGCCAGCGCCACCAGCCCGTGCGCACCCTCGTGGGCGATCGTCACCACCGAACGGGCCCGCCGCCAGAGGGTGGGGGAGAGGACCAGCACCGCAGCGGCGGCGGCGGTGGCGAGCAGGACCGTCGTCGAGAGGTCCGGGACCGTCGCCGTCACGCGGGCCCAGAAGCGGGCGAGGACCTCCACGCCCGGGAGTCAACCGCACGGACCTGTCAGCGACCGGGGAGCGGCGGGGGTGTCGGGGGAGGCAGGGCTCACACCGCCTCGGGGGACCCGGCGGACCCGGCTCCGGGCGATCCTGGGTGCATGACGACGACGACCGCCCTCACCCGGGACGACCTCCCGGTGACGGTGTCCTTCACGCGGCGCGCCGACCCGGCGCACACGCGCGAGATGACGGCGTGGATCCGCGCCGGCTTCGGCATGGCGGAGACCTTCCCCGGCTTCCTCGGCGGCGGCTGGGTGCGCTCCCGGCACGAGGCCGACGAGTGGCACATGCTCGTCCGGTTCGCCGACCAGGCCGCCCTGGACGCCTGGGAGGCCTCCACGGAGCGGCGGTGGTGGCTGCGCTCGGCGCAGGGGCTGGCCGAGGTCACCCGCACCGAGCGGCGCACCGGCATCGAGGGCTGGTTCGACGCGCCCGTCACCGGGACGGTGGAGCAGACCCCTGCACCGGCCGCGCCGCCCCGGTGGAAGCAGGCGGTGACGATCTGGCTGGTGTTCTTCCCGGTCAACCTGCTGGCCACCGTGACGCTGGGGGCGGCGCTCGCCGACGTCCACGTGGTGCTGCGGGTGCTGGCCGTCACGCTGGCGCTGACGCCGGTGATGACCTACCTGGCCCTGCCGTGGATCACCGCGCGCCTGCAGTGGTGGCTGCAGGGCCGGAGCTGGCGCGACCGCCGACCGCGCGGAGGGGACGGAACCTCGTCGACGTCCTGACCCACCGCTGCCACCATCGTCGGCGTGGAGGTCCTGACGACGGTGCCGGCGTTCCTGCTCGCCGTGCTGCTCATCTCGGCGTCGCCCGGGCCGGCGATGGCGCTCATCCTCCGGCGGGCGGCCCTGCGCGGCCTGCGCGGCGCCGTGCCGACGGTCCTCGGCCTGGAGCTCGGCCTCTACCTGTGGGCGCTGGCGGCGGGGGCCGGGTTCGCGGCGCTGGTGGCCGCCTCGGAGGTCGCCTACCTGGTGCTGCGCGTGGTCGGTGCCGTGGTGCTGCTGTTCCTCGGGCTCCGGGCCTGGCGGGCGGCCTGGCGGGACCGGGGCAGCGCTGCGGTCGCACCGGAGCCGGCCACCCCGGGGCGCCGGGGGTGGTGGGCGGCGTTCGGCGAGGGCGTCGTGGTGCAGCTGGCCAACCCCAAGGCCGCCGTCTTCGTGCTGGCGTTCTACCCGCAGTTCGTGCCGGCCGAGGGCCCTGTGCTCGCCACGACGGCGGCGCTGGCCCTGCTGCAGGTCGTCGTCGAGACGGCGCTCTACCTGGGGCTGGCGGCCGCGGTGGCCCGTGCGGGCACCTGGTTCCGGAGGCCCCGGGTCCATCGGCGGCTGGAGGCGATCAGCGGCACGGTGCTGGTCGCGCTGGGCCTGCGGGTCGCCGTCTCGGGCCGCTGACGGTCAGTTGCCCGGCTTGACCGCCTTGCCGCGCTCCTGCTCCGCCTCGTCCGCCTCGTAGGCGCCGGGGATCGCCTGCGCACCGCCGTCGTCGCCCGTGCCGGGCGTGAGCGGCCGGCCGGTGAGGTCCTGCCTGCCGGGGGAGGGGGTGCCACCGGGCTCGTGCTGCTCGTCGGTGTCGGGACGGGCCTCGGTCACGGGTTCCTCCTACGGCTTCGGGGGCGGTCCGCCGACGCCTACCCCGTCGAGTCCCGGAGGAACCCGCCGCGGTCGGGCGGGAGTCACCGCCCTGGAGCGGCGGGCGCTCACAGCTGCTGGGTCAGGTCGACCGCGTTGCCGTCGGGGTCGGCGACGTGCGCGACCCGCTGGCCCCACGGCATGTCGGCCGACCCCGACGGCGCGGAGCCGCCCAGCTCGGCGACCCGGGGGAGGACCTGGTCGACGTCGGGCACCTCGATGCTGATCAGGACCCTGCCCGGCGGCCCGGGCGCGACGGCCGGCTCCGCGGTCAGCCCGAGGTGGGAGTCCCCGATGCGCAGGCCCAGGTAGAACAGCGGGCCGTCCTCCGGGAAGCGCTCGGTCTCCTCGGCACCGAGGAGACCGACGTAGAAGGCGCGCAGCCGCTCGACGTCGGGCGTGAGGAGGATCGGGCGGACGGCGGAGGACATGCGGGCTCCCGGTGGTCGAGGCGGTTGCTGCAGGGTGGACCGCCCCGGCCGGGGGATGTGAGCGGTCAGCCCACGCGGTTGAACAGCCAGCGGGCGAAGGCGGCGTCCTCGTGGACCTCGGTACGCCAGAGGACCGACACCCGGAAGGCGCCGGGCGGCACGACCAGCAGCGGACTGGCGTCGGTGACGGTGTCGTCGGCCAGCACGGGGGAGTCGGGCGTGGGGCCGGGGGACTCGGGCAGGAGGAAGGCGCCGTCCTCGCCGGTGCCGTCCAGCGCCGCGCTGATGAACGCCAGCCGCCCGCTCGGCACCCGCACGACGTCGCCGACCTGGTCGTCGCCCTCCGGGAAGGCCAGCGCGGTGTCGAGGGTGGCCCGGTAGTCGCCGGCGCTCGCCTGCACGACGGCGACGCCGCCGTCATCGGCCCGGAAGACCTCCAGCCACCCCTCGTCGCCGACCTCCGGGTCGGTGAGGACCAGCGCCGCGGTGCTCCCGCCGACGGGGATGCCGGTGAGCTGGTAGTCCAGCCGCGGCACCAGGGCCTCGTAGGCCTGCTCGCTCATCCCGCGCCAGGCCGGGAGCAGGTCGCCGTCCAGGGCGAGGAAGGGTTCGCCGTTGGTCCAGCAGCGGCCGACGTGGGTCCAGGTACGGGGCATGCTCCGATGATCGCTCCTGCCCGGGTCAGCCGCCGGGGGCCAGGAGGAGTGGCCGGTCGCGATACCTCGGCGGGCGCCGTAGCGTTCTCCGGCGCTAGTTGACATAACGTCGATTATCGGCGCTGTGGATCGGCGTCGAGAGGGGGCTCGTGATCACCGGGGTCGCCGCTTCCCGCAGGTGCCCGTCCCGACCGATCGGTCCACGTCCTCCTCGGCGAACTCCACAGGCGCTGGCCGGTCCCACGCACGGACTGCCGGCGGCCCTGGGGTCGGCGACGACGGGCCGGCCGGTTCGTGGCTCCCGAATGGCCGCCGCAGCGGGCCGGCAGCGCCGGCTCGACCGGTCACGCCCACCGCCGACTCCCCCATCAGTTGATCGTGATCCAGACGATCTTGTGAGTCCGTGGCCCGTCGTGGGATCCGGAGCGCCGTCGACCGCTCCAGGGCTCACCATCCGACCGTGCGCCGCGTTCCCCCCACCCACCGACACCACCCGTGTTCCGTCACTGTGACGTAAGAACGGGGATGTCGGTGCTTCGACGGGCGGCTGTCTGCCGTGGTTCGTAGGCTCGCTCCATGAGAACCCGACGACCGCTCGCCGCACTGCTGACCTCGCTGGCGCTCTTCGGTGGAGGCGCCACGATGACCGCCTGCGGCGACCCGGCCGGGTTGGACCGCAACGACGGGAACACCGAGGACGTCGTCGAGACCGTGGACCCGGAGGAGGCGGATCGGGAGAACCTGCCGGACGTCAGCAACCCGGAGACCGACCAGAACACCGACGACGACACGCAGGACCCGGACTGACCCGGCCGGTCAGCTGGAGCGTTCGCTGACCCAGAGCCGGTCCAGCCGGCCCGTGGAGCGGACAAGGTCGGCCAGCGAACGCTCCAGCTCGGCCTTGGTCGGCCGCTCGTGCAGCATCGTCTGCACGTCCTCGAGGGCGCAGCGCAGCTGGTACAGCCGGTCCTGCAGGCCGTCGAGCTCGGCCCGCGACACGAGCACCACGTCGCCGGGGAGCCCGGCCTTCGCCGTCGCGGAGCGCTGCTCGTAGGCCCGCTGGCGGCAGGCCTGCCCGCAGTACAGCCGCGGCCGCCCGACCGACCCCTGCTGCGGGAGGACCTTGCGGCACCACCCGCACCGCCGCTCCTCGCCGCTCCCCCGGCTGGGGAGCGGGGCGACGGGGAGGGATGCCGTGCTGCCGGTCGCGTGCTGCTGTGCCACGCCTGCGCACGGTAGACGCCGCTGCCGACAGTCCCGGATGACACGCCAGAGCGCCGGTCGGAACGGTGCAGGTCGGTGGGGCGGCGGGCACCGACGGCCGCACCGCAAGGGCCCCGCACGGCCCCGCAGGCCTGCCACTAGCGTGGACGCGTGCCTGCGTCGCGCTTCGCCTTCCTGGACGCGCCGACGCCGTTGGCGATGGCCCACCGGGGCGGTGCGATCGAGCACCTGGAGAACACCATGCCGGCCTTCGAGGCCTGCGTGGAGCTGGGCTACCGGTTCCTCGAGACCGACGTGCAGGTGACCGCCGACGGCGTCCTCGTCGCCTTCCACGACCCCAGCCTGGAGCGGGTCACCGGCCAGAGCGGCCGGGTCGACTCCCTCACGTGGAGACAGGTCTCCGAGGCCCGGATCGGCGGCCGGGAGCCGATCGTCCGCCTGGAGGACCTGCTCGGCGCGTGGCCCGACGTCCGGTTCAACCTCGACGTCAAGGCCGCCGGCGTGCTGGCCCCGCTGGTGCGGCTGGTGCGGCGCATGAAGGTCCTGGACCGCATCTGCCTGGGCTCCTTCTCCGACGCCCGCCTCGCCGCCGCCCGGCGGCTCTTCGGCCCGGCGGTCTGCACCTCGCTGGGGCCGCGCGGGGTCGCGGCGCTGCGGCTGTCGTCGTACTCCCCCCGCGCCGCCGGGCTGGTGCGCATCTCCGCCGGCTGCGCACAGGTGCCGCTCCAGCTCGGCGGGCGCGCGCTGGTCGACGAGCGCTTCCTCGCCGCCGCGCACGCGCGGGGGCTGCAGGTGCACGTATGGACCGTCGACGACCCCGCCGAGGCCGAGGCGATGCTCGACCTCGGGGTGGACGGCGTCATGACCGACCGGCCGGCGATGCTGCGCGGGGTCCTGGAGAAGCGCGGCCAGTGGGTGCCACCGTCGTGAGCCGGCTCCGGGGCCGGTGGCCGCGCACGCCGCCGCTCCCCGAGGACCTCGCCGCGCTGGTGCGCCCCGAGGACCCCGAGTGGTTCGCCCGTGAGCTCGCCGTCGCGGTCGCGCCGCCGTGGTGGTTCTGGCGCCTCCTGCTGCGCGCGTCCGGCGGGCTGGTGGGGCTCTTCGGCAGGCTGGAGGTCACCGGGGAGATCCCCGAGGAGCTGCGGCGCGGCCCGCTGCTGCTGGTCGCCAACCACATCGGCGACTTCGACCCCTTCGTCGTCGCCGCGGCGCTCCAGCGGCTCGGCGTGACGCCCCGGATCATGGCCACCGGGGGCATCCTCTCGGCGCCGGCCGTCGGCCCCCTCCTCGAGCGCGCGGGCACCATCCGGGTGGAGCGCGGCACCGAGCTCGCCCGGCACGCCGTCCGGGTGACGGAGGTGGCGCTCGTGCACGGTGGGCACGTCGTCGCCTACCCCGAGGGCCGGGTGGGCCTCGCGCCCGACCTGTGGCCCGAACGGGGGCGCACCGGCATGGCGCGGCTGGCCCTGGGGCTGCGGGTGCCCGTAATCCCGGTCAGCCAGTGGGGCGCCCACGAGGTGCTGCAGTACGGCAACGACCTCGGCAAGCTGCGGTCGGCGCTCCGGGCCGTCCGACGGCGGCCGGCGCTGCGGGTGCACGTCGGGCCGCCGGTCGTCTTCGACGACCTCCGGATGGGCCGCGTCGGCGACGCCAACCGCGCCCGCACGCGCATCGCCGCCGCCCTCACCCGCGGGTTGCGCCCGCTGCGCGCCGGCGAGCCGGACGGCCCCGCCTTCGTGGACCCGACCCGGCCGACGACCGCCGTCGCCGCCTTCCCGGGCGGGGTCGTCCCGGAGGACATCCCGTGACCGCTCGCGGCCGGTGCTGGACCGGCGCCCGGCCGCCTGGCAGCCTGCCGCGGTGACCACCGCCGTCCCCTCCGCCGACCCGTCGGTCCCGCCGGCCGACCGCGCCCTCGCGCGCGAACGCTTCGGTTGGTACTCCTACGACTGGGCGATGTCGGTCTTCAACACCTCGGTGACGACCGTCTTCCTCGGCCCGTACCTGACCGCGATCGCGCGGGACGCCGCCGGCCCGGACGAGCGGCTGTCCTTCCTCGGCCTGTCGATCGCGGCGGGCAGCTGGTTCTCCTACGTGCTCTCGGCGTCGGTCGTGCTGCAGGTGCTCGTGCTGCCCCTGACCGGCGCCGTCGCCGACCGCACCGGCCGCAAGCGGGAGATGCTCGCCGCGTTCGCCGCCCTGGGAGCGCTGGCGACCACAGCCCTGTTCTTCGTCGGCGACGGCCGGTGGCTGATGGGCGCGCTGCTGTTCGTGCTCGCCAACATCAGCTTCGGCGCGGCCACCGTCGTCTACTACTCGTGGCTGCCCGACCTGGCCGGTCCCGACGAGCGCGACCAGGTCTCCAGCCGGGGCTGGGCGTTCGGCTACGTGGGCGGCGCGCTGCTGCTGGCCGTCCACCTCGGGCTCGTGGTCGCCGCCGAGGACCTGGGCCTGACGACCGGTGAGGCGGTCCGCATCGCCCTGGCGACGGCGGGGTTGTGGTGGGGCGCGTTCACGCTGTTCTCCGTCTCCCGGCTCCGCAACCGCCCGGTCGCCGCCTCCGCGGTGCGCTCGGGCAGCAGCTTCCGGCAGCTGGCCACCACGTTCCGCGAGATGCGCGCCTTCCCGCTGACGCTGTGGTTCCTCGGCGCCTACCTGCTCTTCAACGACGGCGTGCAGACGGTGATCTCGCTGTCGGCCACGTACGCCACCGAGGAGCTCGACCTGGCGCAGGACGTGCTCACCGGCGCGATCCTGATGGTGCAGGTCGTGGCGATCTTCGGGGCGCTGGGGCTCGGCCGGCTGGCGGGCCGCTACGGGGCCAAGCGGGTCGTCCTGGGCGCGCTCCTGGCCTGGATCGGCGTGCTGTTCGCCGCGTTCTTCCTGGAGACCGGGGCGGTGGCGCAGTTCTACGCGCTGGCCGCCGTCATCGGCCTCGTGCAGGGTGGCACGCAGGCCCTCTCCCGGTCGCTGTTCAGCCAGCTCATCCCGGCGGGCAAGGAGGCCGAGTACTACGGCTTCTACGAGATCAGCGACCGCGGCACGAGCTGGCTGGGCCCGCTCGCCTTCGGCCTCACCTACCAGCTCACCGGGTCCTACCGCCTGGCGATCGTCAGCCTGGTGGTCTTCTTCGTGGGCGGGTTCATCGCGCTCGCGACCCTGCCGATGCGCCGCGCCGTCCTCGCTGCCGGCAACACCCCACCGGAGAAGCTGTGACCTCCTCCCCTGCCGCCGGCGAGCGGCCCCCTCTCCCGCTGCCGGCGCCCGGCGCGGTCCCCGCCTCCGGGGACCGGCGCCGCCACCCGGCGCCGGCGCACCTCCGGTTCTTCCACGGGCCCATGGACTGCGGGAAGTCCACCCTCGCCCTGCAGGTCGACCACAACCACAGCAGGCAGGGCCGGCACGGGCTGCTGGTGACACAGGGCGACCGGTCCGCGGCTCCCCGGATCAGTTCCCGGGTCGGGCTGAGCCGGGCGGCTGTGGAGATCGGCGCGACCACCGACCTGCGGCTGCTCGTCCGCGACCGCTGGGCCGGCGGTCAGCGCGTCGACTACCTGATCGTCGACGAGGCGCAGTTCCTCTCCCCCGCCCAGGTCGACCAGCTGGCCGAGCTCGTCGACGAGTCGCACGTCGACGTCTACGCCTTCGGGTTGACCACCGACTTCCGGACCCGGCTCTTCCCGGGGACCCAGCGGCTGCTCGAGCTGGCCGACGACGTGCAGCGCATCCAGGTGGAGGTGCTGTGCTGGTGCGGTCTTCCGGGGCTGTTCAACGCCCGCGTCGTGGACGGCGTGATGGTCCGCTCGGGCGAGACCGTCGTGGTCGCGGACACCGCCCCGCCGGAGCTCCCCGGCGGGGGCGCCGGAGCACCTGCCGTCCGGTACCAGGTGCTCTGCCGGCGGCACTACGTGCGGGGCGAGCTGGCCCCCACGGCGGCCGGTCCCGGGCAGCTCGCCCTGCCCTGAGGGGCCGGTCCTCACCCCTGCGGGGGGCGCGCGCGCCGCAGATCCCACCCCATGCGATGATGAGCAGCCGATTCGGCGGAATCTCTCCGCCTTTTCGGTCGTTCACTCCTCTGACTCCCCGATCGCCTGGGTACTGCCCTGGCCATCGGACGTCGAGTCCCGACCGACACGAGCACGAGAGGACGGTGTGCCATGGGCGAGCGTTCCCTGCGCGGCAGCCGACTGGGCAGCGTCAGCTACGAGACCGAGCGGAACACCGCGCCCATCGAGCGGCAGTACGCCGAGTACCGGTGCCCCTCGGGCCACCTGTTCACGGTGCCCTTCGCCGATGACGCCGAGCTCCCCGACACCTGGGAGTGCAAGTTCGACGGTTCCGCGGCGAAGCTGGTCGGTGGGTCCGAGCCGGCGCCCAAGAAGGTGAAGCCCCCGCGGACGCACTGGGACATGCTGCTCGAGCGACGCAGCGTCGAGGACCTCGAGGAGGTCCTGGCCGAGCGCCTCGAGGTGCTCCGCGGTCGGCGTACCCGCGCCAGCTGACGACGGGCCCGCCCTCAGGGTGGGTTGCGCTCACCGTCTTCCGGACGGCCCCGGTGGAGAGATCCACCGGGGCCGTCCGTCGTCGTAGGACCGGGGCGACCCGGCCGGTCCCCCGCTGGCGCGTCAGGGCCGGTCGTCGGGGTCCCGCAGGACCTCTCCTTCGATCACCCGCGGCTCGGCCGGCCGGGAGGGGTGCGTCGCGTCGACGGGAGCGGTGCGGGTGCTGCCCACGCGCACCGGTCCGCGCATGTGCTCGGGCAGCCGGGCGAGCACGAGGCGCCGGAGCACCCCGCGAACGAGCCCCCGGGTGCCCGGCAGCAGGCAGAGCAGGCCGATGAGGTCACCCAGGAAGCCCGGCAGGACCATCAGCAGGCCGCCGACGGCGATCAGGCCGGCGTCGCCGAGCTCGTGGCCCGCGGCCTCGCGGGACTGCGCCCGCCGGCGCAGGTCGGCGAGGGTGCGCCGGCCCTGGCTGGCCAGCAGCACCCAGCCCAGCGCGCTGGTGACGAGGGTGGCGACGATGGTCCACCCCAGCCCGATCCAGGCGGCGACCAGGAGGAAGACCACCAGCTCCGCCAGCGCGGTCAGCCCCACCACCGTGCGCAGTCTCCGACGCACCACGTCAGCCACGTCGCCTCCTCCCTGTCGGTCGTCCCATCCCTGCTCCCCCGTCGGCCGGCCGCCGTCTCAGCGTCCGGCCGGATCGGCCGGGCCGGTCACCGGCGGGCGCACCCGGCGGGGCAGCCAGTCGGCCAGCCGGTCCTGCACGCCCCACACGGTCACGCGGGCCCACGCCTCCCCAACGATCGAACTGCTCATCTTGCTCCGGCCGAAGGCGCGTTCGGTGAAGGTGATCGGCACCTCGGTCACCCGGGCCCCCGCCCGCAGCGCCCGCCAGGCCCAGTCGACCTGGAAGCAGTAGCCCTCGCTGGCCACCTCGTCGAAGGGCAGCCGGTCGATCAGCTCGGCGCGGACCGCACGGAACCCGCCGGTGGCGTCGCGGAGCGGCAGGCGCAGCGCCCAGCGCGTGTAGCGGTTGCCGATGCGGGAGAGCACCAGCCGGTGCACCGGCCAGTCCTCGACCCGGCCGCCGTCGACGTAGCGGGAGCCCAGCACCAGATCCGCGTCGGCCAGTGCGGTGAGCAGGTCGGGCAGCTGCTCGGGCGGGTGCGACCCGTCGGCGTCCATCTCGACCAGGACGTCGTACCCGCGTTCCCGGGCCCAGCGGAACCCGGCGACGTAGGCGCGCCCGAGACCGGCCTTCGCGCTGCGGTGCAGCACGTGGACCCGCGGGTCGGCGGCGGCGCGGGCGTCGGCGACCGCCCCGGTGCCGTCCGGGGAGGCGTCGTCGACGACGAGGGCGTGCGCATCCGGCACGCTGGCGTGCAGGCGGTCGAGGACGCGCGCGAGGTTCTCCACCTCGTTGTAGGTGGGGATGACCACCAGGACGCGTCCGTTCACCCCCGGCCCGCCCTGCGCCCCCGGAGAGCCGCGAGGAGGACCGCGCCGAGACCCAGTGCGGTGAGGAGTGCCTCCGGCACCGCGCCCAGGCGCTGGGCGACCGTCCGGTCGTCGCGCTGGGCGATCTCCTCCACGAACACCGCCGGCTCGAACAGCTCCGAGGAGCGCACCACGGTGCCGTCCGGGGCCACGACGGCCGAGATCCCGCTGGTGGCGGCGACGGCGACGGTGCGCCCGAACTCGACCGCCCGCAGCCGGCTCAGCGCCAGTTGCTGCGCGCTCTCGTCGGTGTAGCCGAACGTGGCGTTGTTCGTCTGGACGACGAGCATGCCGGCGCCGCCGTCGACGACGTCGCGCACGAGGCCGTCGTAGACCACCTCGAAGCAGATGAGGTCACCCAGTCGCACCCCGCCCACGTCGAGCACCCCCACCTCGTCCCCCGCGGCGAAGTCGCGCCGCACGAGGTCCACCTTGTCGCTGAACGTCCGGAAGAAGTCACGGGCGGGGATGTACTCGGCGAAGGGCACCGGGTGGCGCTTCACGTAGGTCTGCCCGGGCCCGTCCTCGGGCGACCAGACGATGGCGGTGTTGCTGATGTACTCCCCGGGGCCGTCGACGACCGCGCCGACGAGCACCGGGGCCCCGACGGCGTCGGCCGCCCGCTGGATGCCGTCCGCGGCGTCGGCGTTGCGGTAGGGGTCGATGTCGGAGCTGTTCTCCGGCCACAGCACGACGTCCGGTCGCGGCTGCCGGCCCGCCGCCACCTCCGCGGCCAGGCGCAGCGTCTGCTGGACGTGGTTGTCGAGCACCGCCCGGCGCTGGGCGTTGAAGTCCAGCCCGGCGCGCGGCACGTCGCCCTGGATGACCGCGACGATGGCGGTCGGCCCGCCCGCGGTGAGGGACGCCCCGGGGAGGGGCAGCCACGCCAGCGTCCCGACGAGCGGGACGACGAGCGCCCCGGCCAGCGCCACCGGGGCCGCGCGGCGGCCCCGCCCGGCTCGCAGGCCGAGGAGGGCCGCAGCGAGCAGGGCGCCCGTCAGGGCCACGGCGAAGCTCACCAGCGGGACACCGCCGTACGCGGCGAACGCCAGGAACGGCCCGTCGGTCTGGGAGAACCCGAGCCGGCCCCAGGGGAAGCCGCCGAAGGGGAACCGGCCGCGGGCGGCCTCGACGGCCACCCACAGCGCCGCCGCCCACAGCGGCCAGGCGGGGAGGCGGGAGGTGAGCGCGGTGAGCCCGCCCAGCGCGGCCAGGTACAGCGCCTGGCTCACCGCGAGCGCCAGCCACGGGAAGGCGCCCACGTAGATGCCGGTCCACGACAGCAGCGGCACGAAGAAGGCGAGACCGGTGACCAGGCCCAGCCAGAGACCGGCGCGCACGCCGCGGCCGTGCACGGCGACGGCCAGGGCGGCCGGGCCCACGACGGCCAGCGCGACCAGGTCGTACCCGGGGAAGGCCAGGAACATGGCCAGGCCGCCTGCTGCGGCCAGGAGCGTGCGCCAGGGAGCACGTGACCAGCGGGCTCCGCGCCCGGTCGGCGGCACGGGCCGATCCGCCCCGCCCGGGCCGGTCGGCCGCGGGAGCGTGCCGGTTCCCGGCCCGCCATCGCCTGCGGGCACCCAGCGCCTCCCCGGTGCAGCCGCCCTGCGTGGGCGGGACGTCCCCGCGCCGGACTGGGCGGGGTCCGGACCGCGGTGTCCACGCGGTCCCGACCCAGCATCCCATCCCGGCGGGGCGGGTGACCCCGCCCGTGGCCGCCCCGTCCCGACCCCCGTCCCGGATGCGCCGGCGGTCACCCTCCGCGGACGGCGCGCCTTCGGGCCGGACGGCCGGTCGCTGGGGGCGATCGGCGCGACCGTTGTCTGATGGCGCGCGTCCGTGCGGGCTCCGCCGGGGTACCCGCCCGCGGTCGCCGGCCGGCCCGCCCGTCGTCGGCGGCCTGGGGGCGCCCTGCGCGGGAGGGCGCCGGCCGGGAGGACGGACGCGCCTGCCGGGGACGTGCGTGCGGTGCTCCCGGTCAGGAACTGCAGGGACTGTAGGAAGCGCGCGGCCCCGGATCGAGACCTTCGGCACCTCCGGGTCGCAGTGTGACCGGATCGTTACTGATCGTCGCGAGTCGGAACGGGCCGGCCATCGACGACCAGCCCGGCGCACGCCGGCCGCGCGCGGTGCTCCAGCACGGCGGAGAGCCCGTCGTCGGTGGCCCACAGGGCCAGGTCCGCGGGCGCACCCACGGCGAGCGGCCCGGCCGGGTGCTCGGCGCGGACGGCGGCCCAGCCGCCGTGCGTCGCGGCGTCGAAGGCGTCGAAGGGGCGCATCCCGGAGTCGGGGCTCCGGTGGTCGACGGCGGCGTGCACCGCCCCCCAGGGGTCCAGCGGCGTGACCGGCGCGTCGCTGCCGAGCGCCAGGACGACGCCGGCGTCGGCGAGGTCGGCCAGCGGGTTCGTCGCCAGCGCCCGCTCGACGCCCAGCCGCTCGGCGTACATCCCCGAGTCCCCGCCCCATGCGGCGTCGAAGGCCGGCTGCACGCTGGCCACCATCCGCCAGTTCCGCATCCGGGCAATGGCCTCCGCGGAGGGCATCTCCAGGTGCTCGAGGCGGTGGCGGCAGGCGCGTACGGCCTCGACGCCGAGCTGGGCGACGACGACCCCCACCGCGTCCAGGACCTGCTCGACGGCGGCGTCGCCGATGACGTGGAAGCCGGCCTGGATCCCCGCCGCGGTGCAGGCGCGCACGTGCTCGGCCAGCGACGAGGAGTCGAACCGCAGAGCCCCGGACGTCTCGGGCCGGTCGCTGTAGGGAGTGCTCAGCGCGGCCGTGTGCGAGCCGAGGGCGCCGTCGCAGAACAGGTCCCCCCCGGCGCCGGCGAGCCCGAGCTCCCGCACGAGGTCCAGGCCGCCGCGCTCGGACAGCTCGCCCCAGTACCCCACGACCCGCGGCCCGGGGATCTCGGCCGCCAGCGCCAGCAGCTCTCGGAGGTCGTCGGCGGAGGAGACCTCCGGGCCGGCCATCTCGTGCAGGCTGCCGATCCCCAGCGCGGCGGCGGTGGTGCGGGTGGCGTGCTGGGCGTCGGCCCGCTGCACGGTGCCGACCGCCCCGTAGGCGGCCTGGCGGGCGGCGTGGTGGGCGTCCAGGCGGAGCCGCCCGTCCGGTGAGAAGCCCGGGAGGGCGGCGATGCCGGGGACCAGGTCCAGCAGCGCGGTGGAGACGGTCGCGGAGTGGACGTCGACCCGCGCCAGGTAGACCGGCCGGCCCGCGGCCACGGCATCGACGTCGGCGCGGGTCGGTCCCCGGCGCTCGGGCCAGTCGGTCTCGTCCCACCCGGTGCCCAGGACGATCCCGGCGGGGGTCGCGGCGACGTGCTGCCGGAGGGAGGCCACGGCCTCCGCAAGGCTGAGGCTCGAGTGGAGGTCGAGACCGGTCAGCGCGAGCCCCGTCGCCGTCGCGTGCACGTGCGCGTCGACGAAGGCCGGGGTGAGCAGGGCGCCCTCCCCCGGGATCACCCGGTCCGCCCGTGGGGCGTCCGCCGCGGCGCCGGTCCAGGCGATCCGGCCGTCCACGACGTGCAGCGCACGCCCGGGCCGGTCACCCACCCGCACGTCGGTGAGCAGCAGGCTCACGTTCGCTCCTCCTCCCGTCCCGTCGCCTGCCGGGGCGGCGGGCCGACGAGTAGGAGACCACGACCCGCCGGGCCGGCGTCCGGGTGGCCGGTCCTGGCGGCCGGCGGTAGGCAGGAACGATGGGCGGTGAGGAGACGGGGCTGCGGACCGGGCGGTTGCGGCTCCGCCCGTGGACGACGGCGCCGGCGGACCTCGCCCGGCTCTGCGACCTCTACGGGCGTGTCGAGGTGACGCGCTGGCTGGGCGGCACGCCGTCGATCCCGCCCCGTGAGCTGGTCGACCGCTGGGCGGAGGTGCACCGGCGCGACGAGCGGCACCTGTGCTGGGCGATCGAGCGAGCCGACGGCGTGCCGGCGGGCACGGTGCTGCTCAAGCCGCTGCCGGACGGGGTCGGTGAGGTGGAGGTGGGCTGGCATCTGCACCCGGACTCGTGGGGGCACGGCTACGCCACGGAGGCGGCGCGGGCGGTGATCGACCGGGCCTTCGCCTGCGGCCTCCCCGAGGTGTACGCCGTCGTTCGCCCCGGCAACGAGCCGTCGATGGCGGTGTGCCGGCGGCTGGGCATGACGCCGCTGGGGCGGATGCGCCGCTGGTACGACGTCGAGCTCGAGGCGTTCCGCCTGATGGCGCCGGTCGTCGTCGAGTGATCCCGGTGTTCAGCGCCGGCGGAGCAGCCCGGTCAGCCGGCTGACCGCCGTCCGCTTCGGCGGCTTGGTCGCCCGGCCGGTGGCGCGCAGGGTGTCGGCGGCCGCGGCCTCCGACGGCGTCGGGGCGGTCCCCCCGAGGTGGGCCGGGAGCCACCAGCGGTCGTCGTCCCCGGCCGGCTGGTCCGGGTAGCTGCGCTGCGCCTCGTCGAGGAGCGCCTCCATGGCGGTGCGCGTGCGTCCCAGCAGCGAGGCGATCTGCTCCCCGGGCTCGGCCGCGATGGGCTCGCCGAGGATCACCGTCACCGGCACCCCGCGGCGCAGCTCGACCTCGTGGTTCTTCGTCGCCACGCGGTGCCCGCCCCAGACGGCGGCGGGGATGATCGGGACCCCGGCATCGATCGCCATGCGGGCGGCGCCGGCCTTGAGCTCCTTGACCGTGAAGCTGGTGCTGATGGTCGCCTCGGGGAAGACGCCGACCACCTCGCCGTCCTTGAGGGCGCGGACGGCCGCCTCGAACGCCGCCGAGCCCGCCTTCCGGTCGACGGGGATGTGCTTCATGGCGCGCATGAACCGCCCGGCGAACCAGTGCTCGAACACCGGCGACTTCGCCATGAACCGCACGAGGCGGTGCTGCGGCAGCGCCCCGAGCCCGAGGAACGTGAAGTCGAAGAAGCTCACGTGGTTGCTGCAGATGATGGCGCCACCGGTGGGCGGCACGTGCTCCGAGCCGCGGACGTCGAACCGGAAGCGGAGCAGCCGGAAGACGACCAGGGCGAGCCGGATGATGGCGCGGTAGGGCTTGTCCCGCGGATCGGGCGAGGGGCCGAACAGCCCGGGACGGACGACGTCGCGCCAGCTCGCGGTGTACATGGCGGGAATCTAGCGGCTGACCCCGGCTGCTGCCCGGGCGGTCTCCTCCCCCGCGGTGGCGCCGACGGCCGCCCGGACGACCGCGGTCAGGTCGCCGGTCTCCCGGTGCACCTGCCGCTGCAGGTCCGCTCCCGTGCCGCGGTCGAGGATCGCCCGGAGCCCGTCGCCGACCAGGGCCTCGTCGCCCGCGTCGGCCAGCGCCGGCCGGACGTGGTCGAGCAGATCGGCGAGGACGTCGGCCGCGGGCGCGGGCCGGCCGGTGCGCGGGTGCACCAGCTCTCCGGACAACCCGGAGCGGGAGGCGCGCCAGCCCGCCAGGCGCAGCACCTCGGGCCGCATCTCGGGCACCGCTCCCCCGGCCCGGGCGTCGCGGGCGGCGGTCTCGACCAGGCCGCGCACCAGCCCGGCGAGGGTGACGGCGTCCTCGATGCGCAGCGCCACGTCCATCGTGCGCACTTCGACGGTGGGCCAGCTCGCCGACAGGCGGGCGTCGAAGTAGACCATCCCGTCGTCGAGCACCGTCCGCGTCGCCAGGACCGCCTCGACGAGCCGGTGGTAGTCCTCCGCGTCGCGGAACGGTCCGTTGGGGCCGGCCGAGGGCCACCGGTGCCAGACCTGCGACCGGAAGCTGGCGTAGGAGGTGTCCCGGCCCTGCCAGAACGGCGAGTTGGCGCTCAGCGCGGTCAGCACCGGCAGCCAGACGCGGATGCGGTTGAGCACCGCGACCCCCTCGCGGTCGTCGGCGACCGAGACGTGCACGTGGCACCCGCAGGTCAGCACCTCCTCGGCGGTGCGGCCGAAGGTCTCCAGCAGCCGCCGGTACCTCTCTCCGTCCGTCGGCACCGGTGCGACGTCCACCGGCGAGCTGGCCAGGGCGGCCACGCGGGCGCCGACGGCCGATGCCGCCGCGTCGGCCCGGCCGCGCCAGTACCGCAGCTGGGCCCCGACCTGGGCCAGCGTCGTGCACACCGGCGTCCCGAGCTCCAGCTGCTGGGCCTTCAGTTCGGGCACCAGGTGCGCGGTCTCCGGGACGGCGACGTCGGCACCCTGTTCCTCGAGATCGTGCTGGTGCACGTCCTCCCCCTCGCCGCGGCGGGCTGCCACCGCGAGTGCCTCCGGTGCCCGGGGAACGGGGACGCCGTCCGCGTCGACCACGAGCAGCTCTTCCTCGACGCCCACCGTTCGCACCGCCCCATGATCCGGAGGGTATTCCTCCGGTGCACGGTCAACCGGCGGGGTCGTCCGTCGGTGCTTCGGCGCCCGGAGGGTGCCGTGACGGTGGTCTCGTCACGTGCCCACAGTCGTGAGACGAATGTTTGTTGGGGATAACGGTAGTATTCAGCCATGCCTCGTGCATGGCAGCAGCCGCTGCCCGACATGCCCGCCCTCCCCCCGGCGCGTGCCTGGTCACGGCTGCGCCCACCACCCGGGTACGAGACCCAGTGGCGGCGACTGGCCGATGCGGCCCTCGAGCTGGGCCTGGGACCGGAGGAGCTGGCGGCCGGCGGCCTCGGTGACCTGGCTGCCGCGCGGGGGTGGAAGCCGGCGACCGTGGCGCTCTACAGCAAGGTGGCCCGCTACGGCGGCCTGGCGCTGGCGCTGCCGGTGACGCCCGAGCCGGATCCTCCGCAGCTCGACCTGCGCCCGCTCACGCAGATCCGGGCCGAGGACCCCGAGCACCTGCGGTCGGTGGCCTGGTGCGCCTTGGCGCTGGGCTGGCCCGCCCCCGTGGGGACGTTCCGCTCCCTGCGCCGGGACCAGGTGCGGGCGACCGCGCGCCGCCTGCTCATCTCCACGGACGACGGCGAGTGGGCCGTGCCCGGGGCGGTGACCGCCTGGCACGCGTGGGAGGCGACGCGCGAGGCCTTCCCGGCGTTGGCCGCCAGCCCCTGGGTGCTGCCGGCGCTCCGCCGGGGTCCGGGCCTGGACTCGCGCATCGGTGGCCGCCTGTCCAACCAGGCCCTGCAGGCGACGTTCACCAAGCATGTGCGCGCGACGGTCGGGCACCTGCGGGCGACGGTTGCGCCCTCCCGCCGGGAGGCCGTGGAGGAGCTCGCCGCTGCCTACCGCCAGCTGTCCTACGACAGCTACCGCCGGCTGGCGTTGGCGGCCGGCGCACCCCCGGTGGGGGCGCGCGGCGTCGTGCGTGCCGCCCGCGCGACGGCCCGGGCGGCGCGCACCGGCGGCTGACCCCGCCACCTCACAGCAGGGTCAGCTGCTCGGCCGGGCCGGCCGGTGCGTCGGGGGGGCGCCCACCCGTGGCCCGCGACGGCAGGCTGCCTGCGGGGAAGCCGACCTCCTCGTCGCCCGGGACGCCTGCCACCTCGACCTTCCGGGCCGCGCCGCCGCGCTGGCGGTCCAGCCCGTGCCGGGCGAGCAGCGGGGCCACCTGCCGGGCGAGCCAGGTGCGGTACTCCGCCGGCACGTAGGCCCGGCGCGCGTAGAGGCGCTCGTAGCTCGGGACCAGCTCGGGGTGGCTGCGGCGCAGCCAGGCCATGAACCATTCCCGGGCCCCCGGGCGCAGGTGCAGCGGGATGACCGTCACCCCGGTGGCGCCCGCCGCGGCGATCGCCGCGAGCGCGGTGTCCAGGCGTTCCGGGGAGTCGGTGAGGCCCGGCAGGACGGGCGCGAGGAAGACCCCGCAGGGGAGCCCGGCGTCGGCGAGGGCGCGGACCAGCTCCAGCCGCGCCCGCGGTGTGGGGACACCGGGCTCGAGGCCGGCGTGCAGGTCGTCGTCCCAGATGGCGATGGAGACGCCGAGCCCGACCGGTACGTCGCGGGCCGCCGCAGCGAGCAGCGGCACGTCCCGGCGCAGCAGGGTGCCTTTCGTCAGGACGGAGAACGGCGTGCCCGACCGCGCGAGGGCATCGATGACCCCGGGCATCAGCCGGTAGCGGCCCTCCGCGCGCTGGTAGGGGTCGGTGTTCGTGCCGAGGGCGACGTGCTCCCGCTGCCACGCCGGCCGGGCCAGCTCCCGCCGCAGCACCTCGACCAGGTTGGTCTTCACCACGACCTGGGTGTCGAAGTCCCGGCCCGAGTCCAGCTCCAGCCACTCGTGCGTCCGGCGGGCGAAGCAGTTGTGGCTGACCACGCCGTTGGCGATGAAGTCACCGGTGCCCGTGGTGATGTCGTACATCGGCATCTGGAGGCCGAGGTCCTCCACGCTGGCGACGCGCAGGTCGGCCGTGCTCTTGATCGCGGTGCCCTGCAGTCGGCATTTCCGGCGAATGGCGGGATCGACGAGGTGGATGAACCGCACGTGCTCCTTCAGCCCACCGCGCAGGCGAACGGTGCGGACCCGGTCGGGCCGTCCTGGGTCCTCGAGGACGCTGTCGAACCCGTGCGCGGCGAACGCTGCGCTCGTCTGCGCCAGCATCTCGTCGTCCGCGTTGCTCACCCGGACGACGTGTCGGCTGCGGCTCCCCTCCGCATCGAAGATGCCGGCGAGGAAGCCACGCCTCCACTCGGCCGGCGGGGTGGCCGGCCAGCGCACCAGAGCTTGGATGTCCGCAATCGCACGACCGCGCGCGGCGCGGATGCCGTGCATGGCCTGGCGCCCTTCCGACGCCGGGGAGAAGTCGAAGCGGGCAGTCGTGACGCCCTCCTCCTGCAGGAACCTCTGGGTGCGGAGGAGGGCGTCCAGGTCGATCAGGGCGAGTCGGAACTGGTGGACGACGCCCGGCCGTCCGTTGGACCGCCGGTACCCGTACGTCGTGAGTGTCGCGTCTCCGCGGATCATCCCTGTGAGGTAGCCACGCCGGTACGCGACCGTCTCGTCGGGCGTCACGACGGTGCTGCCGAAACCGAGCATCTCGTCGTTGCCGGTCAGGTGCGGGCGCTGGCCGGCGCCCGCACCGGTACCCGCGACGTGTTTCCACCCGCGACCGGTGAGGAAGCGGTGGTCGCCGCTGGCGACCAGGGTGGTCCCGTCAGCGAGGGTCACGCGGTAGGCGCGCTTGAGGGTCGACCAGTGCGCGAGCACCTTGGTCTCCACGTAGAAGCGGTACGGGCCGCGCTTCACCGTCCCGACGATCCGGTCGCCGACCGCGAGGTCCGCGATGCGGACCTGGCGGCTGTCCGCCGTGAGGACGAGCGTGTCTCCGCCTACGCAGTAGACGCACGAATGAGAGCAGCCACGGTAAGGGTTGATGGTCCACGGGAACGGCATGGCCGACTCCCCCGGAACCCGGTTCAGCGCGCTCTTCGACCGCACCTCGTGGAAGGTCAGCCCCGGGAACTCCGGCACCTGCACGCTGCGCAGCATCCCCCGGGTGCTCGGCATGCCGGGGAGCGCCCCGGGCTCCTCGAGGTCCAGCCGCTGCGCGTCCCACCGCATGCGCCCATCCGAACACACGTTCGAACAGATGTCCACGGGGGGGCGACGGACGTCGTGTGCGCCGGGAGCCCGCCTCGAACCGGCACCGGGCGCTCAGCGCCTGGTCTCGTACCTGGTCAGGAGCACGCCGCCGGGGAACGTCCGGGTCTCCACCAGGGTCAGGTCGACCCAGTTGTCCAGGGCCGCGAAGTACGGCATGCCTCGGCCCACCAGGACCGGATGGGTGACGAGCGCGTACTCGTCGATCAGCCCGGCCCGCATGGCCGCCGCGGCCAGGGTGGCGCCGCCGACGTCCATGGGGCCGCCGTCCTCGGTCTTGAGCCGGGTGATCTCGGGAACCGCGTCGCCGGTGGTGACCAGGCGGGCGTTCCAGTCGACCGCGCTGGTCGTCGAGGAGAACACCACCTTCGGCATGTCCCGCCAGCGGCGGGCGTACTCCATGTCCGCCGGTGTGGCGCCGGGCTGCTGGTCGGCGGTGGGCCAGTGGGAGCTCATCGCCTCCCACAGCCTGCGTCCGTACAGCGCCGTGCCCGTCGCCCCCACCCGGTCGGACCACCACTGGAACAGCTCGTCGCTCGGCACGCCCCAGCCGAGGTCCCCGCCGGGCGCGGCGATGTAGCCGTCCAGGGACAGGTTCATGCCGAAGGCCAGTCTCCGCATGCGTCGGCCTCTCCGAAGTCGGTGTTCGGCGTACCGACCAGCACGGCGGTGGGAAATCATCGGTCCGGCCACACCCGGCCATCACACCGGTCAGATCAGCGGCCGGGCCTCGTAGGACGTGGAGAGCACCACCGTGGTCCGCGTGGTGACGTTCGCGGCGGAGCGGATCTCCTTGAGCAGGTTCTCCAGGGCGTCCGGTGAGGCGACCCGCACCTTGAGGATGTAGCTCTCCACCCCGGCGACCGCATGGCACTCCTCGATGGCGTCGAGGTGGGCCAGCAGCGTGGGGGCGTCGTCGGTCTGCGCGTCGGTCGGGGTGATCGACACGAAGGCGGTCAGCGGCAGCCCGATCTTCGTGGCGTCCAGCGTCGCCCGGTACCCGGTGATGAGGCCGCGCTGCTCGAGCCGGCGCACCCGCTGGTGCACGGCCGACACCGAGAGCCCCACCCGCTCGGCGAGCTCGGTGAAGCTGGCGCGGCCGTCGCGCGCCAGCGCCGCCAGGAGCGCCCGGTCGACGTCGACGGCGCCGCCCTCAGCCGGGGAGCTCGACGAGCCCACGGGGACCGTTGTTCAGGACGCGGACGCCGTCGTCGGTGCAGACGACGATGTCCTCGATGCGGGCACCGTGGCGGCCGGGCAGGTAGATGCCCGGCTCCACGGAGAACGCCATGCCGGGCTCGAGCGGGAGCGGGTTGCCGGCCACGATGTAGGGGGCCTCGTGGGAGTCCAGCCCGATGCCGTGGCCGGTCCGGTGGATGAAGTACCCGCCCCATCCGGCGTCGGCGATCACCTGGCGCGCGGCGGCGTCGATCTCCTCGGCGGGAACGCCGGGGCGGACCGCCGCGGTCGCCGCCTGCTGGGCGGCGTGCAGGACCGCGTACCACTCGGCGACCTCGGCGTCCGGGCTGCCGCCGACGACGTAGGTGCGGGTGCAGTCGGAGCGGTAGCCGGTGGCGGTCTCACCGCCGATGTCGACGACGACGAGGTCGCCGGCCTCGATCACGCGATCGGAGAGCTCGTGGTGCGGGCTCGCCCCGTTCGGGCCCGACCCGACGATGGTGAAGTCGACGGCGACGTGCCCCTCGGCGAGGATCGCCGCGGCGACGTCGGCGCCCACCTCGGCCTCCGTGCGGCCGACGGTCAGCCACTCCCCCATGCGCGCGTGCACCCGGTCGATCGCCGCGCCCGCCCGGGCCAGCTCCTCGACCTCGGCCGGCGTCTTCACCATGCGCAGCTGGTCGACGACCGGCGACGCGAGCTCCAGCACCGCGCCGGGCAGCGCGCGCTGCACCCCGAGGGCGTGCTCGGCCCAGGTGCGGGAGCCGACGGCGACGCGCGCGGGCGCGGCGCCCAGGCGGCCGACGGCGGCCCCGGCCAGGACGGCGAAGGCGTCGTCGGTCTCGTCCCACGCCAGGACCTCGAGGCCCAGCGCTCCCGCCGGCCCGGCGTCGACCATGGGGGCCTCCAGCCGTGGCACCACCAGGAACGGCTCCCCCCTGCGCGGCACCGCGAGCGCGGTGAGCCGCTCCATCGCGTGGGCGGCGTACCCGCAGAGGTAGCGGAGGTCGGCGCCCGGCGTGAGCACGAGGAGGTCGATCCCCAGCTCGCCGGCGACCGCGCGGGCGGCGTGCAGGCGGTCGAGGCTCACCAGCGGGCCGCTGCCGGCCGGTTCTGTCACGGTTCCCACCGGCGCAGAGTAGCCAGGCGGGACGGCGCTGCTCCTGAATCGTTGCCAGACCGCTACCGTCCGCGGACGTGGGCGAGCGCGCGAGGTCTCAGCGGACGACGGCACCCGGCGGCAGCGGGGCGGCCGCGTGACCACCATGCTCCTGGACGCCGCGTCGCTGTACTTCCGGGCGTTCTACGGCGTCCCCACCAGCGTCACCACCCCGGACGGGCGGCCCATCAACGCCGTCCGCGGGTTCCTGGACATGACGGCGCGCTTGGTGACCGCCCACGGCCCCGACCGGCTGGTCGCCTGCTGGGACGACGACTGGCGGCCGGCCTTCCGCGTCGAGGCGCTGCCCTCCTACAAGGCGCACCGCCTGGCGCCCGACGGCGGTGAGGAGACCCCCGACGAGCTGGGCCCGCAGGTGCCGGTCCTGGTCGAGGTGCTGGCCGCGGCGGGGATCGCCCGGGTGGGCGCCCCCGGCTACGAGGCCGACGACGTGATCGGCACGCTCGCCACCCGGGCCCGCGGGCCCGTCGACGTCGTCACCGGTGACCGCGACCTCTTCCAGCTCGTCGACGACGCCCGCGGGATCCGGATCCTCTACACCGCCCGCGGCATCTCCGACCTCGAGTACGTCGACGAGGCCGGCGTGGCCGCCAAGTACGGCATCCCCGGCCGGGCCTACGCCGACTTCGCGGTGCTGCGCGGTGACCCCAGCGACGGGTTGCCGGGCGTGGCCGGGGTGGGCGCGAAGACCGCGGCCGCGCTGATCAACGGGTACGGGGACCTGGCCGGGATCCGGGCGGCCGTGGCGCGGACCGTCGTCCCGGCGCCGCCGCTGACCGCAGCGGTGCTGAAGAAGATGCACGCGGCCGCGGACTACCTCGACGCCGCGCCGGTGGTCGTCGCCGTCGCGCGGGACGTCGACCTGCCCGCCGTGGACGGCACCCTTCCCCGCTCCCCCGCCGATCCGGAGACGCTGGGCACGCTCGCCGAGCAGCACGGGCTGCAGTCCTCCATCGGCCGCCTGGGCGCCGCGCTGGGCTGGCCGGCCGACGTGCTGGGCTGAGCCCCCGGTCAGCGCTCGCTCCAGGTGTAGCGGGCGTCGTCGGCGTCGGTGATCTCGATGCGCAGGGTCACCTCCTCGTCGTCCGCCGTGACGCCGGTGCACTCGTAGCGGGCGCCGGTCTCCACGCGCATCTCCTGGTCGCAGTCCAGGTCGACGGCGACGCCCTCGCGCTGCTCGAACTGCGCGGCCACGTCCCGCTCGACGGCCGACCGGGAGAGCACGACCGGGCCGGTCGCCGTCGCCAGGAGTGCGACCCCCGCGACGACCGCGAGGACCACAGCGGCGAGCAGGAGCAGCAGGGTGGCCCGGCGCCGGCCGTCCGGCGGCGGCTGCGCCGACGAGCCGTGCCCGGGGCCTTCAGAGCCGGGTGCGACGTGTGCGGGGGGCCCGTACGCAGCTCCCCCGTACCCGGGTGCCCCGGGCGGCGGGGAGGCCGGGTGGGGTGCGGGCCCCGGGCCCTGCGACGAGGGCTGCCAGCCCGGCTGCGGGAGCCGCCCGGTCCCCTCGCGCGGCCGTTCGCCGTACGGCGGGTGGGTCATCGTCGCTCCCGGGTCGGTGGGGTGCCCCCTCGGGGCAGCTCGCATCCTGCCGCACCGGCTCCCGGCGGGACCGGCGGCGCCGCTGGTCAGCCGCCGACGGCGACCGCCACGACGCCCCGCCGCACCCGCTCCACCGCGGCCCGGGCGGTGCGCGCCACCGGCTCGTCGGCGACCTTGCCGAGCTGGTCCAGGAGGTCCAGCAGCTGCCGCGCCCAGCGGACGAAGTCGCCGCCGGAGAGCTCGGTGCCGGCCTGCTCGGCTCCTGCGAGCACCCGGTCCAGGCTCTGGCCGTCGGCCCAGCGGTAGGCGGCCCAGGCGAACCCGAGGTCGAGGTCGCGGCTCGGGGGCACGTCGTGGTCGAGCTCGACGTCCTGCAGCCGGGAGCGGATGCCGCGCATCTCGCCGATGGCGGCGCCGACCTTGCCGGCGGGCACGGAGGGCAGCCCCGGGGTGTCCCGCCGGGCCTCGAACACCAGCGTGGAGACCGAGGCCGCCAGCTCGGCCGGGCCGAGCCCGCGCCAGACCCCTTCGCGCAGGCACTCGGCGACGAGCAGGTCGGACTCCGACCAGATGCGGGCCAGCCGCCGGCCGTCGTCGGTCATCACGGGCACGTCGTCGACCGCCCCGAGCACCTCGGTGTCGGCCGGCACCAGCGGCGCCACCTCCGGCACCAGGTAGCCCAGCTCCTCCAGGACGTCGCAGGTCCGGTCGAACTGCCGGGTGAGCGAGCCGGTGCGCTCGGCCATCCGCCGCTGCAGGGCCTCCGCCTCGTGCACCGCGCGCAGCCAGCGCTCGGCCACCCGCACCCGATCCTCCCGGTCGGGCAGCTGGTGGACGGGGTGGTTGCGCAGTGCCTGCCGCAGGTCTTCCAGCACCGGGTCGTCCGCAGCCGCGGAGCGGCCCTTCTTCACCCGCCGCGCGCCCAGGTCGTGCTCCACCCGGGCGTTGCGCAGCGTCGAGGCCAGGTCGCGGCGGGCGTGCGGGCTGCGGTGGTTGAAGTTCTTGGGCACCCGTACCCGGGCGAGCGCCTGCACCGGCGTCGGGAAGTCCACCGAGCCCAGCCGGCCCGCCCACTTGTCCTCGGTGAGCACCAGCGGCCGCGGATCGGCCAGGTCGGTGATCCCGGGGTCGAGGACGACGGCCAGCCCCTGCCGACGTCCCGTGGGTACCCGGATGACGTCGCCGGGGCGCAGCGCGGCCAGCGCGTCGGCGGCCTCGATCCGCCGCTTGGCCTGGGAGTCGCGGGACAGCTCCTTCTCGCGTTCGGAGATCCGCCGGCGCAGCAGCGCGTAGGCGCCCACGTCGCCCCGGTCGGAGTGCATCTGGGCGGCGAACTCCTCGGCGTCCCGCTCGTGGCGGGCAGCGGCCCGGGCCAGCCCGACGACCGAGCGGTCGGCCTGGAACTGCGCGAACGAGCTGGCCAGCAGCTCGCGGGCGCGGGCGCGCCCGAACGAGCCGACCAGGTTGACCGCCATGTTGTAGCTCGGCCGGAAGGACGACCGCAGCGGGTAGGTGCGGGTGCTGGCCAGCCCCGCCACGACGCTCGGGTCCATGCCGGGCGCCCAGATGACGACGGCGTGCCCCTCGACGTCGATGCCGCGCCGACCCGCCCGGCCGGTGAGCTGGGTGTACTCCCCCGGGGTGACGTCGACGTGCGCCTCGCCGTTCCACTTGACCAGCCGCTCGAGTACGACGGTGCGCGCCGGCATGTTGATGCCCAGCGCCAGGGTCTCGGTCGCGAAGACGGCCTTGACCAGGCCGCGCACGAAGCACTCCTCGACGGTCTCCTTGAACGCCGGGACCAGCCCCGCGTGGTGGGCGGCGAGCCCTGAGAGCAGGCCCTCGCGCCACTCCCAGAAGCCGAGGACGTGCAGGTCCTCCTCCGGCAGCGAGCCGGTGCGCTCGTCGATGATCGCCGCGATCTCGGCGCGCTCGGCCTCGTCGGTGAGCCGGAGCCCGCTGAGCAGGCACTGGTGGACCGCGGCGTCGCAGCCGTTGCGGCTGAACACGAAGGTGATCGCCGGCAGCAGCCCCGCCCGGTCGAGGCGCTCGACGACGTCGGACCGCGCCGGTGGCCGGTACCGGGGCCGGTGGTGGCCCTCCCGGCGGCCGTTGCCGCCCCAGGTGTCCAGGCGGCGCTCGTGCTCCCGCACGTAGCGGACGAGCTCCGGGTCGACGACGGAGGCGCCGCGTTCCCGCGTGGACAGCGGCCGGGGCCCCTCGCCCTGCTCCCCGGCGTGCGCCGCGGGCCGCAGCGAGAACAGGTCGAACACCCGGTTGCTCACGAGCATGTGCTGCCACAGCGGGATGGGCCGGACCTCGCTGACCACCACCTTGGTGTGGCCGCGCACGGTGACCAGCCAGTCGCCGAACTCCTCGGCGTTGCTCACCGTCGCCGAGAGCGAGACCAGGGTGACCGACTGGGGCAGGTGGATGATCACCTCCTCCCACACGGCGCCGCGGAACCGGTCGGCGAGGTAGTGGACCTCGTCCATCACCACGTAGCCCAGGCCGTGGATCGCCGGGGACTCCGCGTAGAGCATGTTGCGCAGCACCTCGGTGGTCATCACGACCACCGGGGCGTCGCCGTTGACCGCGTTGTCGCCGGTCAGCAGGCCGACCCGGTCGGCGCCGTAGCGCTCGACCAGGTCGTTGTACTTCTGGTTCGACAGCGCCTTGATCGGCGTCGTGTAGAAGGCCTTGCGCCCCTCGGCGAGAGCCTTGTGCACGGCGAACTCGCCCACCACGGTCTTGCCGGCGCCGGTGGGCGCGCAGACCAGGACGCCGGAGCCCTCCTCCAGCGCCTCGCACGCCTCCACCTGGAACGGGTCCAGGGAGAAGCCGAGCTCGGCGGTGAAGTCGGCCAGCGTCGGGTGGGAGGTCCGCCGCCGGGCTGCGGCGTACCGCTCAGCGGGGCTGGACATGCCCCCACGTTAGGCGCGCCCCGGGTCATCGGCTCGCCACGATCAGCTTCCCTGATCGTGGCGCGTCCTCCCTCAGCGCATGCGCTGAGGGAGGACACCGCATGATCAGGTCAGCTGATCGTCGCCGGGCCCCGCGCCGGCGATCCGGACGGCGGCGGGCACGCACTCGACGACCACCGGCAGGGGCCCGATCAGCTCCCCGTCGGCGTAGGTCCTGACGCCGGCGCACGACAGCTCCACGCGGGCCGCCCGGTGCACCGTCACCGCGGGGTGCCCGACGTGGCTGCCGTCGGCCAGCCGCGGTCGGGTGCGCACCAGCTCGCGGCGCGTCACGGGCCCGACCACGGTGACGTCGAACAGCCCGTCGGCGCAGTCGGCGCCCGGGCACATCCGCAGACCGCCGCCGTACCAGGCGGTGTTGCCGACGGCGACCATCGTGGCGGCCAGCGTGCGGGTCTCGCCGTCCAGGGAGAGCGTCACGTCATAGGGGCGCAGCCGGGCCAGCTCGGCCAGGACGGCGACGTCGTAGCGGCGCCGGCCCCGGGGCCAGCGCAGCCGGTTCGCGCGGTCGGTGACGGCCGAGTCGAACCCGCAGCACAGCACGGTGGCCCACCAGCGGCCGGCGGCGCGCCCCGCGTCCACCGCCCGGTGGCGCCCGGCCAGCAGGTCCCGGGCGGCGGCGCGGGCGGCCGCCACCGGATCGGCCGGCACCTCGAGGGCCAGGGCCAGGTCGTTGCCGGTGCCCGCCGGGACGACGGCGAGCGGGACGGCCGACCCCGCGACCGCCTGCAGCGCCGCGTGCGCGGCGCCGTCACCCCCCACCGCGATGACGGCTCCGGCGCCCTCGGCGATCGCCTCCGCCGCCTGGCGCTCGGCGTCGGGCCGGGTGGTGGCGTCGAGCACCCGGGGCACCACCCCCTCTTCGCGCAGCGCGTCGAGGACCGACCGGCTCGCGGTGAGGGCGCGGCCGCGCCCGGCCGCCGGGCTGATGAGGACCGCGGCATCCACCGCCGTCAGCCGCGGGCCGACGGCGAGTGCTCGACCGGTTCCTCCAGCTCCGAGGGGCGGGCGTCCAGCGGCGAGGCCTCGTCGTCACCCAGGTCGTGGAAGTGCTCCGCGGCGGCCCGCCGGGCCCGGCGCCGGTCGACGACGCGGGCGAGCTGGATGGCGAGCTCGAACAGCACGATCATCGGGCCGGCCATCAGCAGCATGGTGAACGGGTCCTGCGTCGGCGTCACGAACGCGGCGAAGACGATGGTGAGGAAGAAGATCCACCGGCGGCTCTTCGACAGCACCTCGTAGCTCAGCACGCCGGCGAGGTTCAGCGCGACGGCGATCAGCGGCACCTCGAAGCTGACGCCGAAGGCGACCAGCAGCGACAGCACGAAGCCGATGTAGTCCTGGGCGGTGAGCGCGACGACGACGCCGTCGCCGGCGAGGCTCAGCAGCAGCTCCAGGCCGGCCGAGAGCGAGACGTAGGCGAGCACGGCGCCAAGGGCGAAGAGCGTCGAGGAGACGGCGACGAAGCCGACGCCGTAGCGCTTCTCGTTGCGCTTGAGGCCGGGGGTGATGAAGGCCCACAGCTGGTAGAGCCAGAACGGGGCGGAGAGCACCACGCCGGCCAGGAAGGCGACCTTGAGGCGGATGAACACGCCACCGAAGACGTTGGTGATCAGCAGGCCGCAGCCCCCGGCGTCGTCCCCGCCGTAGCGCAGCTCCTCGGGGAGGCCGCAGTACGGGGCGCGGATGAACTCCCCGAGGCCGTGCCCGTACCACCAGAACGAGATCGCGGTGGCGACGAGGATGGCCAGCCCGGCCTTGAGGATGCGGTTGCGCAGCTCGGTGAGGTGCGCGATCAGGCTCATCGTGGCCTGCGCGTCGCGCGGCGGCCGCCGGCGCCGGCGCGCGCCACGGGTCGCCTCGCTCACCGCCGTCCCCCCGGGTGCGGTGCGGTCAGCGGGAGCGGTCGGCCGCGCGGGCCTGCTCGGCCTGCGCCCGCAGCTCCGCGGCCCGGAGCTCGGCCTGCCGCGCCTCCTCCTGCAGCTGGGCGCCGAGGTCGTCCGACGCCGGCGACGCGGGCGCGACGATCTCCCCGCGCACCGGCGTGGTGCGCGCGGCGTCCTTGGTGCGGACGTCGTCGTCCTTCATGCCCTTCATCTCGCCCTTGAAGATGCGCAGCGAACGGCCCAGGGACCGCGAGGCGTCAGGCAGCTTCTTGTAGCCGAAGAGCAACAGGATGGCCAGGATGATCAGACCGATCTCCAGCGGGCCGAGTCCGGCCATGGCGCGTCCTCCAGAGGTGTGGTTGCTGCGGTGATGCTACGCCGCCTTGCGGCGATTCCCAGAGGTCTGCGCGCGAGGTGGAGCCGCCGGCCGGTCGAGTTCGCCGGCCGTTCAGCCGGCGGTCGTCCGGGCGTCGCGCAGCCGGGCGGCGTGGTCGGCGGACTGCTGCAGCTCCGCGCGCACGGGGGCGACGTCGTCCTGCGCGGCCGTCAGCTCGCGCGCCAGCCGGCCGAACGACCCCAGCACGCCGTGGACGAGCACGCCGAGGACGACGAGCGCCAGCAGGACCACGACGGCGAGGACGATCCAGAACACCACGGCGGAACCCTAGCCCGCGCCGCCGGAGGGCACCCCGTACCGGGCCAGGGCGGCGCGGGCCTCGGCGGCGACCTGCGCCCCGAGCTCGGCCGGCTCCTCCACGACCGCGTTGCCGCCCAGCAGGGCGACCAGCCGCCGGGCCCACGCCAGGTCGGCGGTGCGGACCGTGACGGCGAGCCCGCCGGGTGGGTCGTCGACGGGGGTGAGGTCCTCGGTCGGGTAGTAGTCGGCGACCCACCGGGCGCTGCGGGACAGCCGCAGCCGGACGGCGGGCGTCTCGGGCCCGGGCTGGTACAGGCCGTCGTCGATGCTGCGGCTGGTGGCCTGGGGCGGTGCCGCGGCCGGCTCGTCGAGCACCGTGGCCTCGTCGACCCGGTCCAGCCGGAACAGCCGGACGCCCTCGGCCCGCCGGCACCAGGCCTCCAGGTACCAGTGGCCGTCCACGTACAGCAGCTGCATCGGGTCGACGGTGCGCTCGGTGCGCTCGTCGCGGGCGGGCACGTAGTAGTGCAGGTGGAGCGCGCGCCCCTCCTGCAGCCCGCGGCGGGCGATCGCGAGGGTCTCCTCCTGTGCGTCCACGCTCACCGCCAGGGGCGCCGTCCGCGCCGCGGCGTCACCGGTGGCCGCGGAGACCTTGGCCAGGGCCCGGCTCACCGCCTCCCGCTCGGCGAGACCGGGCAGCTCCAGCAGGGTGCGCAGGGCCACGACGAGCGCGACCGCCTCGTCCGTCGTCAGGCGCAGCGGCCGCACCATGCCGGCGTCGAAGGTGACCCGCACCCGGTCGCCCTCGAAGGCGACGTCGATCAGGTCGCCCGGGCCGTAGCCGGGCAGCCCGCACATCCACAGCAGTTCGAGGTCGCGCTGCAGCTGCCGCTCGGGGACGCCGAAGTCGCGGGCGGCCTCGGCCAGCGGCACCCCCTCGGGGCGGGCGGTGAGGTACGGGACGAGGGCCAGCAGCCGGGTCATCCGGTCGGTGGTCCCGCCGGCGGTCACGCGTGCACCTCCATGGCGGCCAGGCGGGTCAGCCGGGCGATCACGGCCTCCCGCATCGTGGTCGGGGCCTCGACGACGACGTCCGCGCCGTAGGCGGCGATCTGGTCGGCGAGCGCCCAGGGCTCGGTGGTGCGCAGCTGCAGCCGGTCCTCCACCTGGCCGGTGCCGTCGTCGGCCGGGCCGAGGGAGGTGGCGTGCCGGCGCAGCCCCACGGCCGTGCCCGGGCGTGCCCGGACGACCACCAGGTGCTCCTCCCCCTGCACCTGCTGGCCGGCGACGACCGCGGTCAGGTCCAGGTCGGCCGGCGGTTCGAAGGCGCCCGCCGGCCCGACGGCCTTCGGGGTGCCGACCACGCGGGAGAGCCGGAACACGCGCGGCGCCTGGCGGTCGAGGTCCTGGCCGACCATGTACCAGCGGCCGTGCCAGGCGACGACGCCCCAGGGCTGGACGTCCCGGCGGACGGCGGTGTCCTCGTCGGGGCGCCGGTAGTCGAACTGGAGACGGCGCCGGTCGCGGGCGGCGGCGTAGCAGGGCTCGAACGCCGCCTCGCCGCGGTCCAGCCGGTGCTTGATCGGCAACGCGCGGGAGGAGTCGACGTCGACCCCGGCCGCCCGGAGCTTGACCAGGGCGCCCTGCGCGGCGCCGGCGAGCTGCGCGGACTCCCAGAGCCGCAGCGCCAGGCCCACGGCAGCTGCCTCCTCCCCGGTCAGGTGGATCTCGGGGAGCTCGTAGTCGGCCCGGGCGATGCGGTAGCCGTCCTCGGTGTCGAAGACACTGGTGCGCCCGGTCTCCAGGGGCACCCCCATCTCGCGGAGCTCGGCCTTGTCGCGCTCGAACATGCGCTTGAACGCCTCGTCGGCCCGGTCCGTGCCGTCGTCGGCCTCGTAGCCCGGCACGGTGGCGCGGATGCGCGCCGCCGTCACGTACTGGCGCGTGCTCAGGAGCGCGATGACCAGGTTGACCAGTCGTTCCGCCCGCTTGGCCGCCATGGCCCTCAGGCTAGTCAGCCCGCCGGCGCCCCGTCGCCGCCCGGCCGGTCCGCGGCCCGCTGGATAGCCTGCCGGTATGACCCGTGCTGCTGCCTCCGCGCCCGCGTCCCGGATCCGCTGGCGGCGCGGCCGGGTCACCGCGACCGGCCGGTCCTGGCCCGACGCGCTGGAGCTGACCGTCGAGGTGGGCGGTGAGGGCGAGCTCCGCGCACTGGCCCACCCCTCGCTGGTCGGCGTCCCCGAGGTGGGCGACGACGTGCTGCTGAACACCACCGCCCTGGCGCGGGGCCTGGGTACCGGGGGCTACGCGCTGGTCGTCGCCGTCCCCGACCGGCTGCCGCCGGACCCCGAGGGCCCCGGGCACCTGGTGAAGGCCCGGTACACGCCGCTGCAGGTGATGGTGCAGGGCGTCGACGAGCAGGAGACCGAGCACCACGCGACGATCGCCGACGCCGACGACCTCGGCGGGATGCCGGTCGTGGTGGCCGACCTGCACTCGGCGCTGCCGGCGATCCTCATCGGGATGCTCGCCACCGACCCCGACCTCAGGGTCGCCTACGTGATGACCGACGGCGGGGCGCTGCCGGCGGCGTTCTCCCGCGCCGTGGGGGCGCTCAAGCCCTCGCTGGCCGGCGTCGTCACGGTGGGGCAGGCCTACGGCGGCGACCTGGAGGCGGTCACCCTGCACACCGGGCTGCTGGCGGCCCGGCACGTGCTCCGCGCCGACCTGGCGATCGTCACCCAGGGGCCCGGGAACCTGGGGACGGGGACGCCGTGGGGCTTCTCCGGGGTGGCCGCCGGTGAGGCCTGCAACGCCGTCAGCGTGCTGGGCGGGGTGCCGGTCGGAGCGCTGCGCATCTCCGACGCCGACCCCCGGCCACGGCACCGCGGGGTCTCCCACCACTCGCTGACCGCCTTCGGGCGGGTGGCGCTGGGCGGGGTGGCGCTGGTGGCGCCGCGCGGGCTCTCGTCCGAGCTGGGCGGGCAGGTGGACGAGGACCTCGCGGGCCAGCCCGAGCGCAACACCGTCGTCTGGGTGGACACCGACGGGCTGGACGCGGCACTGGGGCTCTCGCCGGTGCCGCTGCGGACGATGGGCCGCGGCTACCCGGAGGAGCGCGCCTACTTCCTGGCGGCCGCGGCAGCCGGCCGCTACGCCGCCCTGCAAGCACCCCTCGCTTCGTCAGCCTCCGGCTGACACCGCGGCCACGAGCCGTCCCCCCGCTGCGCTGAGCCCAGCCGACGTGCCGCGCCGGGGAGCCTCCGGCCCCCGCGTCGCAGCACGTCCCTCGCAGGGCGTCTCCCTGTCGCGCCTGCGCGGACCCTCCGGGCCCACTCGGCGCGCCAGATCACATGGAGGCGATGAGCTTCTCGACGCGCTCGTCCACGGCCTTGAACGGGTCCTTGCACAGCACGGTGCGCTGGGCCTGGTCGTTGAGCTTGAGGTGCACCCAGTCGACGGTGAAGTCGCGGCGCTTCTCCTGGGCCTTGCGGATGAACTCGCCCCGCAGGCGGGCGCGGGTGGTCTGCGGCGGGACGCTCTTGGCCTCGAAGATGCGCGGCTCGTGGGCCACCCGGTCGACCTGGCCGGCGCGCTCGAGCAGGTAGTACAGCCCGCGGGTGCGGCTGATGTCGTGGTAGGCGAGGTCCATCTGCGCGATGCGCGGCGAGGAGAGCGGGAGGTCCCGCTTGGCCCGGTAGCGCTCCAGCAGGCTGTACTTGATCGCCCAGTCGATCTCGCGGTCGATGAGGCCGAGGTCCTCGCTGTCGACGGCCTTGAGCACCCGGCCCCACAGTTCGAGCATCTGCCGGTGGACCGGGGTGCAGCCCTCGCGGTCGACGAACTCCATGGCCCGGCTGTGGTACTCCGACTGGATCTCCAGGGCCGACATCTCGCGGCCGCCGGCCAGCCGCACCTTGCGGCGTCCGGTCATGTCGTGGCTGATCTCGCGGATGGCCCGGATCGGGTTCTCCAGCGTCATGTCCCGGATCGGGGTGCCGGCCTCGATCATGCGCAGCACGAGGTCGGTCATGGTGACCTTGAGCAGCGTCGTGGTCTCGCTCATGTTCGAGTCGCCGACGATGACGTGCAGCCGCCGGTAGCGCTCCGCGTCGGCGTGCGGCTCGTCGCGGGTGTTGATGATCGGCCGGGAGCGCGTGGTCGCCGACGACACGCCCTCCCAGATGTGCTCGGCGCGCTGGCTGACGCAGTACAGGGCGCCCCGCGGGGTCTGCAGCACCTTGCCGGCGCCGACGACGATCTGCCGGCTGACCAGGAACGGGATCAGGACGTCGGCGAGCCGGCCGAACTCCCCGTGCCGGCCGACGAGGTAATTCTCGTGGCAGCCGTAGCTGTTGCCCGCGGAGTCGGTGTTGTTCTTGAACAGGTAGATGTCGCCGGTGACGCCCTCCTCGGCCAGCCGCTGCTCGGCGTCGACGAGCAGGCCCTCGAGGATCCGCTCGCCGGCCTTGTCGTGGACGACCAGCTCGGAGAGGTCGTCGCACTCGGCCGTCGCGTACTCGGGGTGGCTGCCGACGTCGAGGTAGAGCCGGGAGCCGTTGCGCAGGAAGACGTTGGAGCTGCGCCCCCACGACACCACGCGCCGGAACAGGTACCGGGCGACCTCGTCCGGCGAGAGGCGGCGCTGCCCCTTGAAGGTGCACGTGACGCCGTACTCGGTCTCGATCCCGAAGATCCGTCGGTCCACGCTCCGAGACTAGGCGCCGGGAGCGACAGCGGCCCACCGCCGGACCGGCGGGCCGCTACCGCTTCGCGTCGAGCCGCTGCAGCAGGTCGTCGAACGCGCGCTCGATCTCGTCGTGCCCGTTCTGCGACGCCCGCTGCTTGCCGTGGATCAGCGCCGCCCGGTTCACCTTCGAGAAGTCGCCGTACGGGAAGTGGTAGCGCTTCTTGGTCTCCTCGCCGGCGTCCGGGTCGACGGCGAGGTGCCAGGCCGCGTAACCCGTCCAGCCGTGCGCCTCGATCTCGGCGTTCCCGTCGGCGGCGGAGGGCGCGGCGTCGGACCACTCGGTCCGGTCGTCCACGTCCCCCCGGTCGATGAGCTTCTTCGCCTGGGCGAACGCGTCGTCGTTGAGGTCGTAGTGGGGCATGCCCCTCCCCTACCCCGCCGGAGCGGGTCAGCCCTCGGTCTGCGGGTGCCCCTCACCGGTGTCGGTGACGCCGCCGGCGGTGTCGGGGGCGGCCGGGTCGCCGAGCCCCGCGGGCGTGCCGGGTGCCGGGTGGCTCGGCACGTGACCCGAGGTGGGGGTCCCGCCGTCGCCGGTCTCGCCGTCGCCGAGCACGCTGTGCAGGGCGGCGCCCACGATCCGTCGGAACGCCCGCTTGGGCCGCCGGCGGTCGAGGACGGCGACCTCGAGCTGGTGCGCGGTCAGCCGCGTCGGCCCGCCGTCGCCGGCCCCGGCGGTGGCCGGGCTGACGGCGGAGAGCGCGTCGACCCCGACCCGCAGCGCGTCGGCCAGCCCCATGCCGGGGTGGAAGTTCTCGCGCAGGTGGGCCGTGACGGCCTCGGCCTGCCCGCCCATCACGACGAAGTCGGGCTCGTCGACGACCGAGCCGTCGAAGGTGAGGCGGTAGAGCTGGTCGTGCTCGGGGGTCTCGCCGACCTCGGCGACGCACAGCTCGACCTCGTAGGGCTTCATCTGCTCGGTGAAGATCGCGCCCAGGGTCTGGGCGTAGGCGTTGGCGATCACCCGGCCGGTGACGTCGCGCCGGTTGTAGGAGTAGCCGCGGACGTCGGCGAGGCGGACGCCGGCGACCCGCAGGCTCTCGAACTCGCTGTAGCGGCCCACCGCGGCGAAGCCGATGCGGTCGTAGATCTCGCCGATCTTGTGCAGCGTGGAGCTGGGGTTCTCGGCGATGAGCAGGACGCCGTCGGCGTAGGTGAGCACGGCGACGCTGCGACCGCGGGAGATGCCCTTGCGGGCGTACTCCGAGCGGTCGCGCATGACCTGCTCGGCGGAGGCGTAGTACGGCATGGTCATGGCTCAGGCCTCCCCGGCGGAGTTCTCGCGCTCGGCGGCGGCGCGCTCGGTGACGATGGCGTCGGCGACGGCGGCGATCTCGGCGTCGGTGAGCCGGATCGCGCCCTCGGCGTCCACCCGGTAGACGATCGGGTAGAGCCGCCGGACCGGGTCGGGGCCGCCGGTGGCGGAGTCGTCGTCGGCGGCGTCGTAGAGCGCCTCGACGACGGTGCGGGTGGCCGCCGCCGCGTCCAGGCCCTGGCGCCAGGTCTTCTTGAGGCTGTTGCGCGCGAACAGCGAGCCCGAGCCGACGGCCGCGTAGCCGCGCTCCTCGTAGTTCCCACCGGTGACGTCGTAGCTGAAGATGCGGCCCGGGAGCGCGCCCGGGGCGGCGTCGAGGTCGAAACCGGCGAACAGCGGGACGACGGCGAGCCCCTGCAGCGCCGCGCCGAGGTTGCCGCGGATCATCTGGGCGAGCCGGTTGGCCTTGCCGTCGAGGGACATGGTGAGCCCCTCGATCTTCTCGTAGTGCTCGAGCTCGACCTGGTAGAGCTTGACCATCTCGATGGCGATGCCCGCCGCACCCGCGATGCCGATGACGCTGTAGGAGTCGGCCGGGTAGACCTTCTCGATGTCGCGGCTGGAGATGTAGTTGCCCATGGTGGCCCGGCGGTCGCCGCCCATGAGCACGCCGCCCTCGTAGGTGGCGGCGACGATCGTGGTGCCGTGCGGCGCGATGTCACCCACGGGCAGCTGCGGGACCGGCCGGCGGCCCGGGAGCAGGTCGGGAGACGAGGCGGCCAGGAAGTCGGTGAACGAGGAACCCACCCGGTCCAGGTAGGCGGGCGGGAACCCGCTCCGGCCAGCTGACGACTCGTTCACCCATCCGCCTCTCCCGCCTGCTCCCGCCGGCGTGCACCGCTGCTCTGCCGGGCGCCGCGCCGTAGTGCTCGGATGCGGTCCCGGACGTCCCCAGGGACCCTACCGGCGGCCACTGACGTCGGCTTGGCCGTCCGGGTCCTCGGCGCCGGCAGCCTGGAGCACGGCGATCGCCTGCTGCTGCATGTGGTGCTCCACGTAGAAGGCGGCCATGTGGAGGAGCCCTGGATCATCCCTGAACAGCCCCAACCCCTGATTGCACCGCTGGCAGAGCAACTGCCGGGTCCCCCCGCGAACGTGGTCATGATCCAGGTGCTGGGGACTCGGGTCCTGGCAGATCGCGCACTGGTCACGCTGCGCCGCGCGGAGCTGCGCGACCTCTTCTTTGGTGATGCCGTACATCCGCGCGAAGTAGGCCGCGCTGCTCGCGGTGTTGTGGCACTTCTTGCAGCGACTGCCGAAGCCGGAGGCGGTCCGCCGACTTCGCGTGTAGTCCTCGTGCGCTACCGGTTGCTGGCAGGAGGGACACCATCGGAACCCCTGCGGGATCCAGGAGTGATCCCTGATCTCCTTCCCCAGAGAGCGTCGCCTGTCTCGGTACCAGGCATTATTCCGGGCACGGTTGCACTCCAGGCAGTAGAACGAGAGACCGTCCTCGCGCGATCTATTGCGTCCGAACGCCGCAGTGGACTTGGTCTGGCCACAGGCCGGACACTGCTTGTCCATCGCTCAGCGTAATGAGCCGATCACTGACCGCCCTTTTGCACATACGACCGAACGAACTCCTCACTGTTCTCCTCCAGCACGTCGTCGATCTCGTCCAGGAGCGAGTCGACGTCCTCGGACATCTTCTCGTGGCGCTCGGCGACGTCGGAGTCGACCGAGGCCTCGATCTCCTCGTTCTCCTCGCGCGCCCGCGTCGCCTTCTGCTGCCCGCCGGTGTCCCTGGTGGCCATGCTGCCCTCCGGTCCGTCAAGTGGCTGGTGCTGCTCAGGAAACTACCCGCCGGCACCGACATCCGGCGTCCGCCGACCGGGACCGGTGGACGCCTCCCCGCACTGTGGACGACCGGTCAGGGGCCGGTGATCGTGTCGACGAGCTCCTGGGCCGTCGCCGAGGCCTCGAACAACGCGCCCACGTGCTCCCGCGTGCCGCGCAACGGCTCCATCGTCGGGATGCGGACCAGGTTCTCCCGGCCCAGGTCGAAGACGACCGAGTCCCAGGAGGCCGCGGCGATCTGCGCGGGGAAGCGGCGCAGGCACTCGCCGCGGAAGAACGCGCGGGTGTCCGAGGGGGGCATCACCATGGCCCGGGTCACCTCCTCGTCGGTGACCAGGCGCTTCATGGCACCGCGCGCGACCAGCCGGTTGTACAGCCCCTTGTCCGGCCGGACGTCGGAGTACTGCAGGTCGACCAGCTGCATCCGCGAGTCGTTCCACTCCAGGCCGTCGCGCGAGCGGTAGCCCTCCAGCAGGCGGAGCTTCGCCGGCCAGTCCAGCCGGTCTGCCAGCCGCATCGGGTCCGCCTCGAGGTCGTCGAGGACCGCGGCCCACTGGCGCAGCACGTCGTCGGTCTGCTCGTCGCGCTCCCCGCGGGTCTCGACGAAGCGCTCGGCCCGCTCGAGGTACAGCCGCTGCACCTCGATCGCGGTCAGCCGCCGGCCGTCGCGCAGCCGCACCCGGTGGGTGAGCGAGGGGTCGTGGCTGACCGCCTGCAGCTCGGCCACCGGCTCCTCGACGGCCAGGTCCGGCGGCAGCACGCGCGCCTCGATCATCGCGAGGACGAGCGACGTCGTCCCGACCTTGAGGTAGGTCGACAGCTCGGCGAGGTTGGCGTCCCCGATGATCACGTGCAGACGGCGGTACTCGTCGGGGTTGGCGTGCGGCTCGTCGCGGGTGTTGATGATCGGCCGCTTCAGCGTCGTCTCCAGGCCGACCTCGACCTCGAAGAAGTCGGCGCGCTGCGAGAGCTGGAAGCCCGCCGTCCGGCTCTCCACGCCGATGCCGACCTTGCCGGACCCCGCGAACACCTGCCGGGTGACGAAGAACGGCACGAGCCCGCGGATGATGTCGATGAACGGCGTCCGGCGGTCCATCAGGTAGTTCTCGTGGGCCCCGTAGGAGGCGCCCTTGCCGTCGGTGTTGTTCTTGTACAGCTGGATGGGGTGGGTGCCGGGGATTTGCGCGGCGCGACGGGCGGCCTCGGCCATGACCCGCTCCCCGGCCTTGTCCCACAGCACGATGTCGCGCGGGGTGGTGACCTCAGGCGTCGAGTACTCCGGGTGGGCGTGGTCGACGTAGAGCCGGGCGCCGTTGGTCAGGATGACGTTGGCCATCCCGGAGTCCTCGTCGAGGTCGTTGTGGTCCAGCGCCTGCGCGGGGGTCAGGTCGAAGCCGCGGGCGTCCCGCAGCGGCGACTCCTCCTCGAAGTCCCACCGGGGACGACGGGGTGTCGGCGCCTCGGCCACCGCCCATGCGTTCACCACGAGGCTGGACAGCGTCGTCGGGTTGGCCCCCGGCTGCCGCGGCACCGAGATGCCGTACTCGACCTCGGTGCCCATGACCCGCCGCACGCTCATGGCCCAACCCTAGGCCGGTCCCGTCCGCGGGCCCGGCGCCGGCATCGAGCCCGCGGCCTGGCGGATGCCGGAACCCTTCCGTAGCCTCGGTGACGCCCCGGCCGCACCGAGCGGTCATCGGGGTCGTGCACGGATGTCGGCCGTCGAGCCGATCCGCTGCACCCTCAGGACGCGCCGCGCGCCCTCTCCGCCCAGCGGCCGCGCTCCTTCTCCATCGATCCGGCACCGTGGGTGGACCGTGCTGCCCCGTCGCGGGTCGGTCGCGTGGGCGCCCGCCGTTCGAGAGGGTCATGACCAACCGCAGCACTCCCCGCCCGTCCACCCGCTCCTTCCGCCGCGGCGCCGCGGGTGTCGCCGTCGCCGGCGCCGCGCTGATCGCCCCGTTCCTCGGCACGGGCACCGCCGCGGCCGCCGACGGCGCGACCTGGGACCGCCTCGCGCAGTGCGAGAGCAGCGGCAACTGGGCGATCGACACCGGCAACGGCTACTACGGCGGCCTGCAGTTCTACCAGCCCACCTGGGAGGCGTTCGGCGGCCTGGAGTACGCCGCGCGGGCCGACCTGGCGACGCGTGAGCAGCAGATCTCGATCGCCGAGAAGACCCTCGCGGCGCAGGGCTGGGGCGCATGGCCGGCCTGCTCGGCGAAGCTCGGGCTCACCGAGGCCGACAAGGCCGGCAGCGCCGCCGCACCGGCACCCGCCCCGGCACCGGCTGCCCCCGCGCCCACCCCTGCTCCGGCCGACGCCGGACAGCAGTACACGGTCCAGGCCGGTGACACCCTCTCGCGGATCGCAGCCGCCGCCGGCCTGGACTGGCGCGCCGTGTACGACGCCAACCGCGACGTCATCGGCGCCGACCCGGGGCTCATCTACCCCGGCCAGGTCCTCTCCCTGGGCTGACCCGCCCGACCGGCGTCCGGGGTTCCGGACTCGTCACGCCGTCCTCCCTCACCGTGACGTGTCCGTCCTCGCGGTGTGCGGTGAGGGAGGACACGCCGCGATCAGGTCCCCTGATCGTCGCGAGCCCCGGCGGACGAGCCCCGACGGACGGGCTGCCGGCAGGCAGACGGACGGCCCGGGCACCGCGCAGGTGGCCGGGCCGTCCGTCGTCGGCGCTAGAGGTACTGGCCGGTGTTCGTCGCCGTGTCGATGGCGCGCCCGGCCTCGTTGCCCTTGCCGCTGATGAGCGTGCGGATGTAGACGATCCGCTCGCCCTTCTTGCCCGAGATCCGCGCCCAGTCGTCGGGGTTGGTCGTGTTGGGCAGGTCCTCGTTCTCCTTGAACTCGTCGAGGCACGCCTGCATCAGGTGGCCGACGCGGAGCCCGCCGGTGCCGGTCTCCAGCCGCTCCTTGATCGCCATCTTCTTCGCGCGGTCGACGATGTTCTGCAGCATGGCGCCGGAGTTGAAGTCCTTGAAGTACAGGACCTCCTTGTCACCGTTGGCGTAGGTGACCTCGAGGAAGCGGTTCTCCTCGCTCTCCGTGTACATCCGCTCGACGGTGCGCTGGATCATCCCGGCGATCGTCGACTCGCGGTTGCCGCCGTGCTCGGCGAGGTCGTCGGCGTGCAGGGGCAGTTCGGGCACCAGGTACTTGCTGAAGATGTCGCGCGCCGCCTCGGCGTCGGGCCGCTCGATCTTGATCTTCACGTCGAGCCGGCCGGGCCGCAGGATCGCCGGGTCGATCATGTCCTCGCGGTTGGAGGCGCCGATGACGATGACGTTCTCCAGGCCCTCGACGCCGTCGATCTCGCTGAGCAGCTGCGGGACGATCGTCGACTCGACGTCGGAGGAGACGCCGGAGCCGCGGGTGCGGAAGATCGAGTCCATCTCGTCGAAGAAGACGATGACCGGCGTGCCCTCGCTGGCCTTCTCCCGTGCCCGCTGGAACACCAGGCGGATGTGCCGCTCGGTCTCCCCGACGTACTTGTTGAGCAGCTCGGGGCCCTTGATGTTGAGGAAGTAGGACTTCGCCTGGTTGACGCCCTCGCCCTTGACCGCCGCCACCTTCTTGGCCAGCGAGTTGGCGACCGCCTTGGCGATCAGCGTCTTGCCGCAGCCGGGCGGGCCGTACAGCAGGATGCCCTTGGGCGGGCGCAGCTGGAACTCGCGGAACAGGTCGGCGTGCAGGAAGGGCAGCTCGACGGCGTCGCGGATCTGCTCGATCTGCCGCGAGAGCCCACCGATGTCGGCGTAGTCGATGTCGGGGACCTCTTCGAGGACGAGCTCCTCGACCTCGCTCTTGGGGATCCGCTCGTAGACGTAGCCCGACCGGCTCTCCAGCAGCAGCGAGTCGCCGACGCGCAGGGGCTGGTCGCTGAGCGAGTCGGCGAGGTAGACGACGCGCTCCTCGTCGGTGTGGCCGATGACCAGCGCGCGCGGCGTGACGCCGTCGACCGGCTCGAGCAGCTCCTTGAGCATGACGACGTCGCCCTGCCGCTCGAAGTCGCGCGCCTCGACGACGTTCATCGCCTCGTTGAGCATGACCTCCTGGCCGGTTCGCAAGCCCTCGACCTCGACGTTCGGCGAGACGGAGACCCGCAGCTTGCGGCCGCCGGTGAACACGTCGACCGTGCCGTCGTCGTAGGAGGTGAGGAAGACGCCGTAGCCCGACGGCGGCTGGCCCAGCCGGTCGACCTCCTCCTTGAGCGTGACCAGCTGCTCGCGGGCCTCGCGCAGGGTGCCGGCCAGCTTGTCGTTGCGCTCGGAGAGGAAGGCCGCACGCCCCTCGGCCTCGGCGATCCGCTCCTCCAGCGCGCGCACCTGGCGCGGGCTGTCGGCCACCTTGCGGCGGAGCAGGCCGATCTCTTCCTCGAGGTAGGAGATCTGGCTGAGCAGCGAGGCGACGTCACGCTCGCGCCGCGCCCTCAGCTCGTCAGGACCCAGGCCCATCGCGCACCTCCGCACAGTCGGGGGAGCCAGGACGCAAATCTATACACGCGGAGGGACAGTTCGCCGTGGGCTCGCGGAGGTCGTGACGGGCTGCTAGTGACGCCCTCGTGACCCCTCGCCACCGCCGCAGGATCCCGGGGCAAGCCGCGTGTCGTGCTGGAACGGCAACCCTTCAGGGACCCGCGCCGAGCCTCGGGACGTGCTGGAACGGCCCTCCTGCAGGGCCCCGCCGCGAGCGTGCGAGCGGCGGGGGGCAGGAGGGTCCTTTCAGTGCTTCTGAGCGCGCCGCTGGCGGATCGGTGCGACGGCGCCCTCGGCGAGCCGGCGGGCGGTGACGAGGAAGGCGGTGTGGGCGACCATCCGGTGCTCCGGGCGGACGGCGAGGCCGACGGCGTGCCACGGCCGCAGGAGGGTCTCCCAGGCGTAGGGCTCGGTCCAGACGCCCTGCGCGCGCAGCGCCTCCACGTAGGTGGAGAGCTGGGTCACGGTGGCCACGTAGCCGACGAGCACGCCGCCCGGCCGCAGCGCCGCGGCGACGGTGGGCAGCACCGCCCACGGCTCCAGCATGTCCAGGACGACGCGGTCGACGACCTCCTCGGCCGGGTGGTCGGCCAGGTCGCCCAGCCGCAGGTCCCAGTTGCCCGGGACCTCGCCGAAGAAGGCGCCGACGTTGGCCCGGGCCACGTCGAGGAAGTCCTCGCGCCGCTCGTAGCTGGTCAGCGAGCCCTCGGAGCCCACGGCCCGCAGCAGCGAGCAGCTCAGCGCCCCGGAGCCCGCCCCGGCCTCCAGCACGCGCATGCCGGGGCCGACGTCGCCGAAGCCGACGATCTGCGCGGCGTCCTTCGGGTAGATGACCTGCGCGCCGCGCGGCATGGAGAGCACGTAGTCGGCCAGCAGCGGCCGCAGCGCGAGGTAGCCGGTGTTCGCCGTGGAGTGCACGACGGAGCCCTCGGGCGCGCCGATGAGGTCGTCGTGCTCGATGGCGCCGCGGTGGGTGTGGAACTGCTTGCCCGGGGTCAGGACGACGGTGTGCAGCCGTCCCTTGGGGTCGGTGAGCTGCACGCGGTCCCCCGCGACGAACGCGCCCTCCACGGGCTCGGCCCGCTGGGCGGCCGGCTGCTCCCCCGCGTCCTCCGGCGTCCCGGCCGGCGCGGGCTGCGCCTCGTCGACGACGTCGGTCACGGGCTCCTGCTCACTGGTCACGGGCGACCAGGGTACGGACGGTGCTGGTGTGACCCGGGACGCCGATGCGGCGCGGGCGCTCGGAACTGTCGGAGGCGCCACCTAGCCTCGGGTGCATGACGGCGATGGTGCAGACCGGCACGGGAACCGACACGCCCGCCGAGGGCGCGGCGGCGCCCGGCGAGGCGGCGGCACCGCGTCGCCCGTCGCTCTCCCCCAGCCGCGCGGCCGACTTCAAGACCTGCCCGCTGCTCTACCGCTTCCGCACGATCGACCGGCTGCCCGAGCGCAAGAGCCTGGCCGCCGTCCGCGGCACCCTGGTGCACTCCGTGCTGGAGCGGCTCTACGACCTGCCCCCCGCGCGGCGCACCCCCGAGAGCGCGCTGGAGCTGGTCGAGCCGGCCTGGGCGGAGCTGCGCGAGGAGCCGGGCATCGCCGAGCTGTTCGAGACCGGGCAGGAGGAGGGCGCCGAGACCGACGCGAACGCCCCGGAGTCGGTGGCCGCCTGGCTGGCCTCGGCCGGCAAGCTCGTCGAGAAGTACTTCACGCTGGAGGACCCGCGCCGCATCCAGCCGGCCGGCCGCGAGGAGCTGGTCGAGGTCACGCTGCCCGACGGGCTCCTGCTGCGCGGCTACGTCGACCGGCTCGACGTCGCCCCGAACGGCGCGCTGCGGGTCGTCGACTACAAGACCGGCTCGATGCCCCGCGAGGCGTTCGAGTCCAAGGCGCTGTTCCAGATGAAATTCTACGCGCTGGTCCTCTGGCGCACCCGTGGGGTCGTCGCCGCCCAGCTCAAACTGCTCTACCTCGGCGACGGCGACGCGCTCACCTACGCCCCGGAGGAGGCGGAGCTGGTCCGGTTCGAGCGGACGCTGCTGGCCATCTGGTCGGCGATCGAGCGCGCCGTCGCCACCGGCGAGTTCCGGCCGAACAAGAGCCGGCTGTGCGGTTGGTGCGACCACCAGGCGCTGTGCCCGGCGTTCGGGGGCACTCCCCCGCCGTTCCCGGCCGACGCCGCCGCGGCGGCCGGCTGGCGCACGACGCTGCCGGTCACACCGGTCTGAGCCCCGGCTGACGCTCGTCCAGCTCAGCGGCCGGCGAGCAACGCCGACCGCCCGGCGGCGAGGACCTCGAGGAGCTCGCGCACCCCGACGCCGGCGAGCGTGTCGCGCAGGGTCAGCCCGGGCGCGGGCGGGACCGGCTGCAACGCCGGCACCCCGAGCACCGCCATGCCGGCGGCCAGCCCGGAGGTGACGCCCACCATCGAGTCCTCCACGACGACGCAGGCCGCGGGCTCCACGCCCAGGGCGGCGGCCGCCTGCAGGTACGGCGCCGGGTCGGGCTTGCGCGCGGGCACCTCGTCGCCGCACACGGTGGCCTCGAACGGGCTGTTCCCGAGGTCGGCCGCGATGCTGCCCAGGACGATGTCGGCGAGCCGGCGCGGCGTCGTCGTCACCAGGGCCGTCCGCAGCCCTGCGGCACGGACGGCCGAGATCAGCTCGCGGGCGCCTGGCCGCCACGCGATCCCGCGCCCCATCAGCTCGCCGACCCGGTCCTCGACCCATCGGGCGTCGGCCTGCAGCTGCTGCTGCGTGCGGACGACCCCCAGGTCGGCGTGGAGGACCTGCATCGACCGGCGCATGCTCGTCCCCACCGTCGCCGCCCGGGCCTCGGGTGACATGCGCCCGCCCAGCGAGGCGGCGAGCTCGAACATCGCCTCGCCCCAGTACTCCTCGGTCTGCACCAACGTGCCGTCCATGTCGAACAGGACGGCGGCGAGGTCGTTCGGCATCAGGGCTGCGACGTTCCTTCGTGATCCGGCTGAGGAGGCACGGCGCGCAGGGCAGCCGTCCACGCGGTGGGTGGTCCGCGGCTCCGAGTGTCCCAGCCCGGGGGGCGGAGCCGGAGCGGCGCCCTACCGGAGTGGTGCCACCGGAGTGGTGGCACCGGACGAGCCCGGACGCGGTGCTGGTCACGGCTGCGTGACCGGTGGCGCCGGGTGTCCTCGGGCCGCTGGATCACCGGGTCCCGAGCCGCCGGGATCAGGCCGGTTCGGTGCGCACCAGGGTGGCGAAGGCGATCACGTTGTCCTCGTAGCTGCGCACGGAGGAGTCGAAGTCCCCACCGCAGGTGATCAGCCGCAGCTGCGCGTCGTCGGTGTTGCCGTAGACCTCGAGGGTCGGGAAGTCGGCTTTCGGGTGCCGCTCGACCCGGTCGACGGCGAAGACCACGACGGTCCCGTCGGCGCGGGCCACCTCCACCTCGTCACCGGGTGCCAGCGCGCCGAGGTCGAAGAACACCCCCGGGCCGTGCTCGGCGGAGTCCACGTGCCCCAGGACGACCGCGGGGCCGACCGCGCCGGGCGCCGGACCGCGCTCGTACCAGCCGGCCTGGTCGTCCGGCTCCAGCGGCGGCACCTCCACGGTGCCGTCGCCGTTCAGCCCCAGGCGGAGCAGGTCGCTGGTCACCCCGATGGCCGGGATGCTCACCGCCACCGGCTCGGCCACGGCATCGGCCCCCGCTGCCGGCTCCGCGGCCGCGGTCCCCGGGCCGGGCGGGGCGGGCGCGGACGGGCTGGCGGGCGCGGACGGGCTGGCGGGCGCGGAGGCAGTGGCGGACGCGTCGGCCGACGCCACCGGCTGCGGGGCCTGCCGCTGCCCGGTCACCGCCACGGCGAGGGCCACGACGGCCACGAGGGCCAGCCCGACGGCCAGCGCCGTCCACGTGCGGGTGCTCGGCCGACGGCCGTTCTGCTCGGTCACGCGGGCTCCCTCCGGGGTGTGCGGGCCGGGCCGCGCGGGAGGAGATCCTCCCGCGCGGCCCGGGGACGGATCAGGCCTGCTCGGCCTGCCGACGCCGGTAGGCCAGCCCACCGGCGACCGCAGCGCCGGTCAGCGCGAGGGCGCCGACGCCCATGGCCGTCTGCTGCTCGGCACCCACGGTGCTCCCACCGCCGGTCTCGGCGCCACCGGCGGGCGCGGCGCCCATCTGCGCGACCGCCAGGGTGCCGCACGCCGCGGGCGCGGTCGCCTCCATGGGCAGCGACGGGTCGAGGTCGCTCATGACGTCGCCGTCGTAGGTGCCGGAACCGTTCTGGTCGACGCCGTGCACGACGAGGACCGCGGTGCCGTCCTCGAACGCCTGGTGCACGTCCTCGCTCACCTCGAAGGTGCGCTCGTAGCTGACGGAGCCGCCCTCGGCGGTCGGGAAGCGGTCGATGGCCAGGCCGCTGTCCGGACCGGTGTCGCCGGTGGTGGTGAGGGAGGAGCCGATGGCGCCGTAGAACGGCGCCCCCTCGGTCACGCTGACGAAGCCGTCACCGTTCTCGTCGGCGGCGTCGGTCGGGCAGGTGCCCTGGGCGCCGATGTGGAAGTGCTGGGCGTGGGGCGCGCCGGCGAGGAGCCCGGAGGCCTCGATCATCACGGTCGCCGTGGTGCCGTCGAGCGTCACCATGCCGGTGCCCTGGACGCCGGACTGGTTGAGGGCGCCGAGGTCGGCCTGGTAGCTGAGCGGCCCCTCGTGCGCCGAGGCGGTGGAGACGGCCAGCAGCGGGAAGGCCGCGGCGGCCAGGGCGACGGTCGGGAGTGCGAGTGCCTTGCGCAAGGTGTGCTCCTCGTGTTCGGAGTGGTGGCGGCGGGCGCCGGCGAGAGCGCCGATCACCCGTCGCGCCGGCCGGCGCGCCTCTGCGCCGGCCGTGGTTCCGGTCCGGAGACCCGGAGCAGCGGACCGGTCCCCGGCCGCGCTGTCCGTCCTGCCTTCGGGAGCCGGGGCCGGATCGGTTCACCCGGTTTTGGGGAGGCCGTGGGCACAGGGGTGGTGGTTGACCGCCGCGTCGGTGCTCGCCGAGGCTCGTGGGGCCCGGGCAACCGGAAGCCCGGCTCGGAACGAAGGACGGGCATGACTGCTTCGCGACAGGTCCGCCACCGGCGGGGCACGGCGCTGCTGCTGGCCCTGGTGACCGGCGTGCTCTTCCTGGCCACGGCGCCGTCCGCGCTCGCCCACGACGGGCTGGTGGGCACCACACCGGCGGCGGGCGCCACCGTGGAGTCCTCCCCGTCCACGGTCGGGCTCGTCTTCTCCGGCGAACCGCTGCCGCTCGGCACGCTCGTCCTGGTGACGGACGCCGACGGCGCAGTCCTCTCCGAAGGGGACGCGGAGGTCCGGGGCACCTCCGTGGTCCAGCGCCTCATCGCCGACCGGCCCGCCGGGACCTACCAGGTCGTCTGGCGGAGCACGTCCTCGGACGGGCACCCGCTCACGGGCACCTTCGACTTCGCCGTGGCCACGGCGACGACCCCGGCCGCGTCCTCTGCCGGGCCCGCGGCGCCGACGCCGGACCCCGCAGCACCGTCACCGGAGGCCGCGACGCCGTCGCCCGCGGCGGCGGCCGCCGACGTGGACGCCGCCGGTCCCGGCGGGGTGTGGGTGGCCGTCGGCGCCGTCGTGCTGGTCGGGCTCGGCATCCTCGTCGCGGGCCGGCTGCGCGGACGTCCGTGAGCCTCGCCGTGCCCGCGCGTGCCGTCGCCGTCGACGACGCCCGCGCACGCACCCGGTGGCGGCCGCCACGCGCCGTCGGGCTCACGGCCGCGGGCCTGGCCGCCCTCCTCCTCGGCGCTCTGGTCGTCGGGGGCGGGGCTCCCGAGCCGGCTCCCTCCGGGCTCCCCGGCGCCGGCCCGCTGGTCGGCTGGGGGCTGCCGGTGATCACGCTGGCCGGCCGGGTGTCGGCGGTGGGGACGGTCGGCGCCCTCCTCCTCGCCGCCGTCCTGCTGCCCCGGCGGGCCGGCCCGCCCGAGGAGGTCCGACGGGCGCTCCGCGCCGCATCGACCTGGGCGCTCGCGTGGGCCGGAGCGGCCGCCCTCGGCGCGCTGCTCACCGTCAGCCGGCTGGTCGGCACACCCCCGACGTCGCTGACCTGGGCCTCGCTGCGGGTCTTCCTCGAGGAGACCGGCGCCGGCCGCGCGGGCCTGCTGGTGGCGGCGCTCGCGGGCCTCGTCGGCATCGCCGCCCGCCGCAGCGCAGGCGCTCCCGCCGCGGGGCTCCTCCTGCTGGTGGCCGGCGCGGCGCTCGTCGTCCCGGTCGTGCTCACCGGCCACGCCTCGGCGGCGGAGGACCGGCTGCTCGCCGTCACGACCCTCGGGATCCACGTCGTCGCCGCGGCCGCGTGGGTCGGTGGTCTGCTGGCCCTCCTCGCCTACGCCCGCCGCGGCGCCGCGGTGGCCGAGGCCGCGTCCCGGTTCAGCCGCCTCGCCCTGGGCTGCTTCCTGGCCACGGCCGTCTCCGGGGTGCTCTCCGCCGTGCTCCTGCTCGGCGGCACCGAGGCGGCGGTGACGGCGCTGGGCACCGGCTACGGCGCCCTGCTGCTGGCCAAGACCGCCGGGCTGACCGTGCTCGGCGTGCTCGGCCTGCACCACCGCCGGCACACCCTCCCCCTGCTGCGCGCGGGCCAGGGGCGCGAGTTCCGCCGGTTCGCCGCCGGCGAGGTCGTGCTGATGCTCGCCACCGTGACGCTGGCCGTCGCGCTCGCGGCCTCCCCTCCCCCGGCGGGCGCCACGCACACCGCCGCGTCGGCCACGGCACCGGCGGGCAGCGCCGACCCGATGGCCGGCCACGACCACGGCGAGCTGTCGGTGGGGGTGCTGGTCGACGACGAGCGCTTCCACGTCGCCGGCCCGGTCGCCCCGGGGTCCCGGGTGAGCGTGTTCAACGCCGGCGCCGCGGAGGTGACCCTCACCGCGGCCGACGGGTCCTTCGACGTCGTCGTCCCCGGCGGGACGCTGACCACCTTCCTGGCCCCCGCGGAGCCAGGCGCCCACCCCTTCGCCAGCCGCCACTCGGCGGAGTTGACCGACGTCCTGGTCGTCAGCCGGTGAGGGGACGGGGGCCCTTCAGCCGGGGTCCTTACTCGTCCTCGGTGCGGTAGCCGAGGTTCGGCGAGAGCCACCGCTCCGCCTCGGCGACCGTCCAGCCCTTGCGGGCGGCGTAGTCCTCGACCTGGTCGCGGCCCACCCGGCCCAGCACGAAGTACTGCGCCTGCGGGTGGGCGAAGTACAGCCCGCTCACCGCCGCGCCGGGCCACATGGCCAGGCTCTCGGTGAGCTGGATGCCCGTGGCGGCCTCGACGTCGAGCAGGTCCCAGATGGTGAGCTTCTCGGTGTGCTCCGGGCACGCCGGGTAACCCGGGGCGGGGCGGATGCCGCGGTACTTCTCCGCGATCAGCGCCTCGTTGTCCAGCGACTCGTCGGCGGCGTAGCCCCAGAACTCCCGGCGGACCCGCTGGTGCAGCCGCTCGGCGAACGCCTCGGCCAGCCGGTCGGCCAGCGCCTCGAGCATGATCGCGCTGTAGTCGTCGTTGTCCTTCTTGAAAGCCGCCACCCGCTCGGCCGAGCCCAGCCCGGCGGTCACCGCGAAGGCGCCGACGTAGTCGCGCAGACCGGTCTCCCGGGGCGCCACGAAGTCCGCCAGCGACTTGCGCGCGGAGCCGTCGCGACCCTCGGTCTGCTGCCGCAGCTGGTGCAGCGTGGCGCGGACGGCGGTGCGTGACTCGTCGGTGTAGACCTCGATGTCCTCGCCCCCGACCCGGTTGGCCGGGAACAACCCGAAGACGCCGCTGGCCCGCAGCCACCGCTCCGCCACGATCCGGTCGAGCATCGCCTGCGCGTCCTCGTACAGCCGCCGGGCCGCCTCACCGGTCGCCGGGTTGTGCAGGATGTCGGGGAACCGCCCGCGCATCTCCCAGGCGTTGAAGAACGGCTGCCAGTCGATGTACTCCCGCAGCTCGGCCAGCGGGTAGTCGGGGAAGGTCTTCACGAACTGCGTGGCGTGCCCGTGCCGGTGGTCGCAGGTGGGGCCGTCGCAGACGTCCTTCGCCTGCTGGAGGAGCATCCGCGGCCGCGGCGGGGTGTAGCCGCTCCAGTCCACCGGGGTCGCCTTCGCCCGTGCCTGCGCCAGCGGCAGCAGGGTCCGGCTGTCCTGCCGGGCGGCGTGCCGCTCCCGCAGGGCCGCGTAGTCGGCCTCGGTCTCGGCCAGCAGGCCGGGCCGCTGCTCGTCCGACAGCAGCGCGGCGACCACGGGGACCGACCGGGAGGCGTCCTTCACCCAGATCACCGGGCCGTGGTACTTCTGCGCCACCTTCACGGCCGTGTGCGCCCGCGAGGTCGTGGCGCCCCCGATGAGCAGCGGGATCTCGAAGCCCTGCCGCTCCATCTCCGAGGCGAGGCCGACCATCTCGTCCAGCGAGGGCGTGATCAGCCCGGAGAGCCCGATGATGTCGGCGCCCTCCTCCTTGGCGGCGTCCAGGATCCGCTGCCCCGGCACCATGACCCCGAGGTCGACGACGTCGTAGTTGTTGCACTGCAGGACGACGCCCACGATGTTCTTGCCGATGTCGTGGACGTCGCCCTTCACGGTGGCCATGACCACCTTGCCGTTGCTGCGCTCGGCGTCGCCGGGCTGCTTCTCCGCCTCGATGAACGGGATGAGGTAGGCGACGGCCTTCTTCATCACCCGCGCGGACTTCACCACCTGCGGCAGGAACATCTTCCCGGCGCCGAACAGGTCGCCGACGACGTTCATCCCGTCCATCAGCGGACCCTCGATGACCTCGATGGGCCGCCCACCGCGCGCGGCGATCTCCCGGCGCAGCTCCTCGGTGTCGTCCTCGACGTGCGCGTCGATGCCCTTCACGAGCGCGTGGGTGATCCGCTCCCCCACCGGCAGGGCCCGCCACTCCTCGGTGGCGACCTCGCGGGCCGCGCCGTCCCCGGCGTAGTCGCCGGCGATCTCCAGCAGCCGCTCGGTGGCGTCCGGGCGCCGGTTGAGGACGACGTCCTCGATCCGCTCCCGCAGCTCCGCCGGCACCTCGTCGTAGACCTCGAGGGCTCCGGCGTTGACGATCCCCATGTCCATGCCGGCCCTGATGGCGTGGAAGAGGAAGACCGCGTGGATCGCCTCGCGGACGCGGTTGTTGCCCCGGAAGGAGAACGAGACGTTCGAGACGCCGCCGGAGACCAGCGCGCCGGGCAGGTTCCGCTTGATCCAGCGCGTCGCCTCGATGAAGTCGACGCCGTAGTTCGCGTGCTCCTCGATCCCCGTGGCGACGGCGAAGACGTTCGGGTCGAAGATGATGTCCTCGGCCGGGAAGCCCACCCGCGTGGTGAGGACGTCGTAGGCGCGGCGGCAGATCTCGATGCGCCGCTCGAGGGTGTCGGCCTGGCCCTGCTCGTCGAAGGCCATGACCACGGCGGCCGCCCCGTACCTCCGGCAGAGCGTGGCCTGGTGGACGAACTCCTCCTCGCCGTTCTTCAGCGAGATGGAGTTGACGATCGCCTTGCCCTGGACGTTCTTCAGCCCTGCCTCGATCACCTCCCACTTGGAGGAGTCGATCATCGTGGGCACGCGGCAGATGTCGGGCTCGGCGGCGATCAGCTTGGTGAAGCGGTCCATCGCCTCGACGCCGTCGATCATCCCCTCGTCCATGTTGACGTCGATGACCTGCGCGCCGGCCTCCACCTGCTGGCGGGCGACGGCGAGCGCGGCCGGGTAGTCGCCGGCCTTGACGAGGTTCCGGAAACGCGCGGACCCGGTGATGTTGGTGCGTTCGCCGACGTTGACGAACAGCGACTCCTCGCTGACCGCGAGCGGCTCGAGGCCGGACAGCCGCAGCGCCGGGCGGGGCTGCGCCGGGGTGCGGGGCGACGCTCCCTCCACCGACCGGGCGATCGCCGCGATGTGCGCCGGCGTGGTGCCGCAGCAGCCGCCCACGAGGTTCACGAATCCGGACTCGGCGAACTCGGCGACGATCGCCGCCGTCTCCTCCGGCGACTCGTCGTACTCGCCGAAGGCGTTGGGCAGGCCGGCGTTCGGGTAGCAGGAGACGAACGTGTCGGCGACCCGCGAGAGCTCGGCGACGTAGGGCCGCATCTCCTTCGCCCCGAGCGCGCAGTTCAGCCCGACCAGGAGCGGCCGCACGTGCCGGACGGAGTTCCAGAAGGCCTCGGTGACCTGCCCGGACAAGGTGCGCCCGGAGGCGTCGGTGATCGTGCCGGAGATCAGGACCGGCCAGCGGCGGCCGCGCTGCTCGAACAGCGTCTCGAGCGCGAAGATCGCCGCCTTGGCGTTGAGCGTGTCGAAGATCGTCTCGATCAGCAGGGCGTCGACCCCGCCGTCGACCAGGCCGTCCGCCTGCTCGAGGTAGGCCTCGACGAGCTCGTCGAAGCTGACGTTGCGGGCCCCCGGGTCGTTGACGTCCGGGGAGATCGAGGCGGTCCGGCTGGTGGGGCCGATCGCTCCGGCGACGAAGCGCGGCCTCCCGGGAGTGCGGGCGGCCATCGCGTCGGCCTCGCGGCGGGCCAGCCGGGCCGAGGCCAGGTTCAGCTCGTAGGCCAGCTCCTGCATGCCGTAGTCGGCCAGCGAGATCGACGTCGCGTTGAAGGTGTTGGTCTCGATCAGGTCCGCGCCGGCCTCGAGGTACTCGCGGTGGATGCCGGCGATGATCTCCGGCTGCGTGATGCTGAGCAGGTCGTTGTTGCCCTGGACGTCGCTCGGCCAGTCGGCGAAGCGCTCGCCGCGGTAGCCCGCCTCGTCGGGGCGGTCCCGCTGGATGGCCGTCCCCATGGCGCCGTCGAGCACCAGGATCCGCTGCTGCATCAGGGCGGTGAGCGCCGCTGTGGCATCGGGGCGGAGGTCGGGTGACTCGGACACGGTGATCCCCAGTGGTTCTGCTCGATGGGCGTGCGGGCCTCGCGCTCCGTCACCCCGGCGGGCTGGCCCAGGCCTGGGCGTTCCCGATGTCGGCGCCCATTCTCGCACCCGGGTCCCCCCAGCTGCAGCGGGCGTCGGGGACCGGGCAACCCGACGGTGGGAGAACCGCGGGCGTGCGCCGGGCGGGACGGCGGGATCGACGTAGGCTGGCAGAGGTGATCGATCCGAAGCCCGACGCAGATGACCTGCCGCAGCTCACCGACCCGGTGGTCGTGGTGGCGTTCGAGGGCTGGAACGACGCCGGCGACGCCGCGACGGGGGCCGTCGAGCACCTCGAGCTGATCTGGGACGCGAAGCCGCTGGCGGCGCTGGACCCCGAGGACTACTACGACTTCCAGGTCAACCGGCCCACGGTCTCGCTGGTGGGCGGGGTGAGCCGGCGCATCGAGTGGCCGACCACCCGCATCTCGGTGGCCCGGCCCGAGGGGCTGGACCGCGACGTCGTGCTGATCCGCGGCATCGAGCCGAACATGCGCTGGCGCAGCTTCTGCGAGGAGCTGCTGGAGATCCTCGACGAGCTCGACGCCTCGATCGTCGTCGCCCTCGGCGCGCTGCTCGCCGACACCCCGCACACCCGGCCCACCCCCGTCACCGGCTCCGCCTACGACGGCGAGTCGGCCCGCGCGTACGGGCTGGAGACCTCCCGCTACGAGGGCCCGACCGGCATCCTGGGCGTGTTCCAGGACGCCTGCGTGCAGGCCGGCCTCCCGGCGATCAGCTTCTGGGCCGCCGTCCCGCACTACGTGTCGCAGCCGCCGTCGCCCCGGGCCACCGTCGCGCTCCTCCAGCGGGTCGAGGAGGTCCTGGAGGTCACCGTGCCGCTCGGCGTGCTGCCGCAGCAGGCCGAGGACTGGGTGAAGACGGTCGACGAGATGGCCAGCGAGGACGCCGAGGTGGTCGAGTACGTGCGCTCGCTGGAGGAGCGCGCCACCGAGGTCGACCTCTCGCAGGCCAACGGCGACCAGATCGCCCGCGAGTTCGAGCGCTACCTCCGCCGCCGCGGAGGCCCCGCCGGCGGCGCCTGACCCCGCTCGGCATGGTCGCGGCGAGTGGGCCCCGGAGGGGGTCGGCGTCGTCGCGACGGTGGGGCTCAGCGGCAGCCGGGACGGCCGTTGGTCGCGGTGCGGTCCGGAGGCTCGCCATGCAGCAGCGGTCGCATCTGGGCCGAGGCGTCGGCATCGAAGAGCCGGTCGTGCGTGGCGAGGGCGTACCGGTCGGTCATCCCGGAGACGTAGTCCACGACCTGGGTGAGCGGGTCGGCCTCGGTGTCGCGGTAGCTGGCCGGGATCAGCTCCGGGTGCGCCAGGTGGTGGTCGACCAGCCGGCGGATGACGTCGATCGCGAGGTGCTTCTGCCCGGCGGCGACGTCGGAGGCGTAGACGCGGGCGAACAGGAAGTCCCGCAGTTCGTGCATCGCCGCGAGCGGCTCCGGCGTCATGACGACGCGGCCGCCGTCGGCCAGCGAGCCCTCGACGACGGCGTCGATCATCGCGCCGACCATCTCGCTGCCCGGCTGCCCGAAGACGGCGAGGGCGCGCGAGGGCAGGTCGGCGACGCGGATCACCCCCGCCCTCACGGCATCCAGGGCGTCGTGGGACAGGTAGCCGATCCGGTCGGCGTACCGCACGCACTCCGCCTCGCGGGTGGCCGGCGGCGGGTCGATCTTCCAGCTGTGCGCGCGGATGCCGTCGCGCACCTCCCACGTGAGGTTGAGGTCCTCGAGCACCTCGACGATCCGCACCCCCTGCGCGGCGTGGTGCCACCCGCCGGGGACGTAGGGGTCGAAGGCGTCCTCGCCGATGTGGCCGAACGGCGAGTGCCCGACGTCGTGGCCGAGCGCGATCGCCTCGGCGAGCGTCTCGTTGAGCCCCAGCGCCCGGGCCAGCGAGCGCGCCACCTGCGTCACCTGCAGCGTGTGCGTGAGCCGGGTGACGAAGTGGTCGCCGTCAGGGTGGAGGAAGACCTGCGTCTTGTGCTTGAGCCGGCGGAAGGCCTTGGCGTGCAGGATCCGGTCGCGGTCGCGCTCGAAAGCGGTGCGCAGGGCGTCCTCCGGCTCCGGGCGGGCCCGGCCGCGGGTGGCCGACGCCCGGGTCGCGGCGGGCGCGAGCTGCTCCTCGGCCCGCTGGCGGGCCGCCCGGTCGGTCAGCCGGAAGGATCCGCCGGGCGCGCTGGTCATCAGGCCTCCTGCAGATCGACGCCCAGGAGCGCGTCGACGGCGTCGCTCACCACCTGCGGCGCGTGCTCCTCCAGGTCGTCCCCGCCGGCCAGGGTGCGGGCGGCCCAGGCGTCGACCAGCGCGATCGCACCCGGGCTGTCGAGGTCGTCGGCGAGCCGCTCGCGCAGCCCGTGCAGCACCGGCCCCGCGGGGGCGCCCGCCTCGCGCCCGACCGCCTGCCGCCACGTCGCCAGCCGCTCCTGGGCCTCGGCGAGGAGGTCGCCGGTCCAGGTCCGATCGGTGCGGTAGTGGCCCGAGAGGAGCGCCAGCCGGATCGCCATGGGGTCCACGCCCTCCCCCCGCAGCTTGGAGACGAACACCAGGTTGCCCCGGCTCTTGCTCATCTTCTCGCCGTCCAGGCCGATCATCGCCGCGTGCACGTAGGCCCGGGCGAACGGCTTGGTGGCGGTGAGCGCCTCGGCGTGCACGGCGGAGAACTCGTGGTGCGGGAAGACGAGGTCGCTGCCCCCGCCCTGGACGTCGAAGCCCATGCCGATGGTGTCCAGGGCGATCGTGGCGCACTCGATGTGCCAGCCGGGGCGGCCCCGCCGGCCGTGCGGGCCGGGCCACGCCGGCTCTCCGGCGCGCTCGCCACGCCACAGCATGGGGTCCAGCCGGTTGCGCTTGCCTGCCCGGTCGGGGTCGCCGCCGCGCTCGGCGGAGTACGCCAGCATCGTGGCCTCGTCGTAGCCGGACTCCGTCCCGAACCCGGGCGCCTGGGCGACGTCGTGGTAGATGTCGCCGGTGCCGTCGTCGAGCACGTAGGCCAGCCCCTCGTCGAGCAGCCGCTCGACGTGCGCCACGATCCGCGGGATCGACTCGACGGCACCCACGTAGTCCTCGGGCGGCAGCACGCGCAGCGCCGTCATGTCCTCCCGGAACAGGGCCGTCTCGCGCATGGCCAGGACGATCCAGTCCTCGCCGTCGCGCTCGGCGCGATCGAGCAACGGGTCGTCGATGTCGGTCACGTTCTGCACGTAGTGGACGGCGTGCCCCGCGTCCCGCCACACCCGGTTGACGAGGTCGAAGGCCAGGTAGGTGGCGGCGTGGCCGAGGTGCGTGGCGTCGTAGGGGGTGATGCCGCAGACGTACATCCGCGCCGTCCGGTCCGGCGTCGTCGCCACGATCTCGCCGCGGGCGGTGTCGTAGACCTTGAGGACGGGGCCGGTGCCGGGCAGGGTCGGCAGCAGCGGGGCGGGCCAGGAGAGCACGGCACGAGCCTAGAGGCGTGGTCCGACGGCACCCCGCCCGCACGTCCGTGCGGGTCATCACGTCGGAGGGCCGGGTGCGCACCGCAGCGGCCCACGAGGAGGAGCGATGCAGCTGTCCGAGTACCTCCCGGCCCTGCGGCGGGTCGACGCCCGGTTCGCCGACGCCGCGGCCGAGGCGCTCCTGGACCGCGGGTGGCAGGCGCCCGTGCCCGGGTGCCCCGGCTGGACGCTCGCCGACCTGGTGCGGCACCTGGGCGAGGTGCAGCACTTCTGGGCGTGGGTGGTGCGCACGCGTGCCCAGGACCCCTCGGCCTACCCCCAGCCGCGACGGATCGAGGACGACGAGCTGCTGGGGTACGTGGCGGCGCAGAGCGCGGAGCTGGAGACGGCGCTGGCCGGGGCCGACCCCGCGGAGCGCGTGTGGACCTGGGCGCCGCAGAAGGACGTGGCGTTCGTCCTGCGCCGGCAGCTGCAGGAGGCCACCGTGCACACCGTCGACGTCGAGCAGGTGCTCGGCGACGTGCGCCCGGTGCCCACCGCGGTGGCGATGGACGGCCTGGACGAGTGGCTGGAGGTCATGGTTCCGGGCGCCCTCCCCGACGGCCCGCCCGAGCAGGCCCACCCCGTAGTCCTGCACGCGGTGGACGCCGATGCCGAGCGCACCCTCTTCCCCGGCACGAAGCCCTTCCCGATCGCCGCGCTCACGGGGACGGCCGGTGACCTGCTCCTGGCCGTGTGGCGCCGGGTGCCGCTGGAGGTGCTCACCGTCGACGGCGACGGCCTCCAGGCGGCCGCGATGATCGACCTCGTGAAGCTGGACTGAGGGGCCGGCGCCTCCGGCTCACGGCCAGGTCACCGCGTGGCGGTCGAACTCCTCGCCGGTCTGGACGCCGACGACGCAGAACACCAGCCCGGCCGGGTCGAGCATCTGCCAGAACCGGCCCATGTCGCGGTGCCGGGTGGCGCCCAGGGCCTCGAGCCGGGCCACCTCGGCGGGGATGTCGTCGGTCTCGACGTCGACGTGCCAGCGCGGCGGCGTGCCCTCGCCCGTCCGCTGGACCTCCACGTGCCAGCCGTCGGCGAACGAGCCCAGGGACGCCCACTTCTCGTCGGCGGGATCGGGCTGCGCGGTGCGCCCGGTGGCGCCGGCCCAGAAGGCGGTGCCGGCGGCGTGGTGCTCCGGCGGGAGGTCGAGCAGGAGGATCGACAGCCGGCTGCGATGCATGCGCCGGAGGGTAGTGAGCCGCCCTGCGAGGCGAACCGCCGAGCGGGGGCCGGAGGCCTCCCGAGGCGGCGAAGGGGCCGGCTCGGCGCAACGGGGGGACGGCACCTGGCCGCGGTGGGAGCCCGGAGGGCGACAGTGTGCTCAGAACGGCGGCCAGGGCAGGGCCGGCCACTCCCCGCTCGGCTCGGGGTGCCGGCCGGTGCGCAGCAGCTCGGCCACCCGCCGCTGGGTGCAGCGCACCTCGGCGCGGGTCAGGTGCTCGTGCAGCCGGTCCCCGAGGTCCCCGCGCAGCTCGTCCCCGAGCCGCTCCAGCACCTCGATCGCCTCGGCGGTCAGCGGCTTGCCGGCCCAGCCCCAGAGCAGGGTGCGCAGCTTGGGGTCGACGGAGAAGCAGATGCCGTGGTCGATGCCGTGCACGTGGCCGCCGGGCATCGGGATGATGTGGCCGCCCTTGCGGTCGGCGTTGTTCACCACCGCGTCGAAGACGGCCATGCGGCGCAGCGCCGGGTCGTCGCGGCGGACGAAGGCGGCGAGGTCGACCTCCTCGTCGCCGTCCACCCACAGCTGCACCATCCCGGGCCCGAACGGCCCCTCGCGCAGCACGGTGGGCGGGACGATCCGCCAGCCGGTCGCCTCGGACACCAGGTAGGCCGAGATCTCCCGCCCGGCGAGGGTGCCGTCGGGGAAGTCCCACAGCGGCCGCTCCCCCGCGACCGGCTTGTAGACGCACTCGGCGACCAGGTCACCGGCGCGGATGGCGCCGACCAGAGTCACGTTCGAGGCGTCGAGCATGCGCCCCTCGAGGTCGATGACGCCCTCGGTGAGGAGCCGCCGCGCCTCCTCGTCGCCGGCGGGCGGCCGGAGGACGGTGTCCTCCGCGGGGTCGCCGCTCAGCGGCGGTAGCCGTTCTGCCGCGGGCACACGTGGCCCACCGGGTCGAGCGGTAGCGAGCACAGCGGGCAGGACGGGCGGCCGGCCGCCACGACCCGCCGGGCGCGGGCGATGAAGGCGCGCGCGGCCATGGGGGTGATGGTCACCCTCAGGGCGTCGGGCCCCTCCTCGCTGTCGGAGAGGATGGCGTCCTCCTCGATCGGCTCCTCACCGGCGGCGACCGCCTCGACGACGACGGCCTCCTCGGTGCCGTCCCAGGCCAGCCCCATCGCGGCGACGCGGAACTCCTCGTCGACCGGCGCGGTGAGCGGCTCGAGGTCGTCGACGTCGGCCTCCGGCGGGATCACCGTGCCCGCCCGGCCGGCGACCTCGTCGAGCAGGTCGCTCATCCGCTCGGCCAGGACCTGCACCTGGGTCTTCTCCAGCGCGACGCTGACCGTGCGGCCGCTGTCGTCACTGGCCTGGAGGTAGAAGGTGCGGTCCCCGGGCTGCCCCACCGTCCCTGCGACGAACCGGCTGGGGCGATCGAAGAGATGGACCTGGCGGGGCACGCGCCCAGGTTACGCGGTGGAAGGACCCCGTCCTCCCCACGCCTCGCACCCTCCGGAGGGGCCCGCGAGGTCAGGCGCTCGCGCCCGCCCCACCGCCGACGACGGCGTCGGAGGCGGCCTTGCGGCGTCGGCCCTTGCGCGGCGGCGGGATCAGCGCGGCGACGTCGCCACCGGTGTCGTTGACCCGCGCGACGAACGGTCGGGTGTCGGTGTAGCTGACCACCGAGATCGAGGCCGGGTCGACGACGATCCGCTGGAAGGAGTCCAGGTGCAGCCCCAGGGCGTCGGCCAGGATCGCCTTGATGACGTCGCCGTGGCTGCAGGCCAGCCACACCGCGTCGGGGCCGAGCCGGGCGTTCCACCCTCGGACGGCGGCGACGGCCCGCGCCTGGGTCTGCGCGAGCCCCTCCCCGTCCGGCCCGGGGAAGACGGCGGCCGAGGGGTGCTGCTGGACCACCTTCCAGAGCGGCTCCTTGGCCAGCTCCTTGAGCGGCCGACCGGTCCAGTCGCCGTAGCGGGCCTCGCCCAGCCGGTCGTCGGTCGCCGGCTCGAGGTCGCGCCCGGCGAGCACCGCACCCGCGGTCTGCCGGCAGCGCTCCAGCGGGCTGCTGACGACAGCGGCCAGCGGCACCGGCGCCAGCCGCTCCCCCACCGCCCGCGCCTGCGCCTGGCCGGTCTCGTCGAGCTGGACACCGGGCGTCCACCCGGCGAGCACGCCGCCGGTGTTCGCGGTGCTCCGGCCGTGGCGCAGGAGGATGACGGTGGTCACGGCGCCGAGCGTAGGTGGTACCAGCACGTTCTCCTCGCCCGCCGGGTCGGGCGGCGCCCCGGAACGTCGACGGAGGGACCTCCCGCCCGGCGCACGTGACGATCCGGTGACGGGAGGCCGACCCGGGTTCCGGCTGCACGGGCGAGTGGGCAGGCCCCAGGGGACCGGACACCCGAGACCGGAAGCGAGATCGCGATGATGCGACTGCTGCTCGCCGGGCTGGGCGCCAGCTCCCTGCTGGTGACCACCGCCGGCGCTACCCCCGCCCCTCCCCCGACCGTCGTCCCGGATCTCCCGGGGACGCTGCAGGCAGCCGGATCGCCGCTGCCTCCGGTCGGTGAGCCCGGCACGGAGACCGTGCAGGATGACGCCTTCCCGGCCGGTGGCTCTCCGGCCTACCTGACCGACGTGCGCGCCGCCGGGCACGAGGAGTTCGACCGGTTCGTCCTCGAGTTCGAGGGCGACGACGTGCCGAGCTACCGGGTGGGCTACGTCGAGCCGCCGATCACCGAGGACGGCTCGGGCCGCGAGGTGCAGGTGGCCGGCTCCGCGTTCCTCGAGGTGCGGGTCAGCCCGGCCAGCGGCGTCGACCTCTCCGGCGAGGAGCCCCGCGAGACCTACACCGGGCGGGACCACATCACCGCCCCCGGCGGCGAGGTGATCACCGAGGCGGTGGAGACCGGCGACTTCGAGTCGATGCTGGCCTGGACGATCGGCCTCGAGGAACAGGTGCCCTTCGGCGTCGCGGAGCTCTCCGATCCGGCCCGGCTGGTCGTCGACGTCCTGCACGAGCCCGGCGGGGACGGCGGGTCCGGCGGCCTGGACCCGATCGGCGAGGGCGGCACCGCCGACGTCGACGTCGAGGGCACCGGCGCGCCGGTCGTGCTGACCGACGTCCGGCTGGGCGCCCACGAAGGCTTCGACCGGATCGTGTTCGAGCTCGCCGGCGACGGCGAGGCCGGCTACCAGGTCGGCTACACCGAGGACCCGAGGAGCGCGGGGTCGGGCCTGCCGCTGGACGTCCCCGGCGACGCGACGCTGGGGATCACGCTGTCCGACCTGCTGCTCCCGCCCGACGCCCCTGAGGGCGTCGAGCCGTGGGAGGGACGGGAGCGCCTGGAGATCGCCGGGACCAGCACGCTGGAGGCCCTGATCGCCGACACCCTCTTCGAGGGGCGCTACTCCTTCTACGCCGGCCTGGACCAGCAGCGCCCGTTCGCCGTGGCCCGGCTGTCGGATCCGCAGCGGATCGTCGTCGACGTGCTCACGCGCGAGCCGTCCGACGGCGTCACCCTCGGGGAGACCTGCACCAGCCCGGCGGGCTTCGCGATCGACCATCCGTCGGACTGGTCGGTCAACGCCGGGGAGACCGTGCCCTCCTGCAGCCGGTTCTCGCCGCAGGACTTCGACGTGCCCGACGCCACCGACGTCCGGGTGGCGGCGATCGCCGTGTCCGTCGAGCCGGTCCCCTTCGACCGGGTGACCCAGGAGCAGCCCGGTGAGCAGGCGCGCCGCGAGCTGACCGTGGACGACCGGGACGCCGTGCGGATCGAGCGCACCGCCACCGGGGAGGGCTTCTGGCCGGAGGGCATGCCGTCGACCCGGTACGCCATCGCCCTCGAGGACGGCGAGAACGGCCCGCGGACCCTCGTCGCCGACACCGTGGGGCTGCCCCGGTTCGACTACGAGCGCAACGTCGCGGTGCTGGACGCGATGATCGAGACGCTGGACCTCGACGCGGCCCCGGAGGCCTGAGCCCCACCACCCACGGCGACCCGGAGCCCGACCGGTTCCGGGTCGCCGTGGCGCTCAGCGCGGGGCGGGCGAGGGGCTGATACCGGTGGACCCCACGGGGTCGAGGACGCCGGTGAAGACCAGCAGGAGGATGAGCAGCCCCAGCACGATGCGGTAGACGACGAACGGGGTGAAGCTGCCCCGGTCCAGGTAGCGCAGCAGCCAGGCGATCACCGTGAGCCCGATGCCGAAGGCGATGACCGTGGCGAGGATGGTCGGCCCCCAGCTGATGCCCGGACCCTCCACGTCGCCGGTGAGCGCCTCGTACGTCTGGAAGAAGCCGGAGCCGAGGACCGCGGGCACCGCCAGCAGGAACGAGTAGCGCGCCGCCGCCGACCGGGTGTAGCCGAGGAAGAGGCCCGCGGTGATCGTGCCGCCGGACCGGGAGACGCCGGGGATGAGCGCCATCGCCTGGGCGAAGCCGTAGCCGATGCCGTGCGGCACGGTGAGCTGGTCGAGCTCCCGCCGCTTGGCCCCGGCGCGGTCGGCCCAGAACAGCACCAGGGAGAACAGGATCAGCGCCGTCGCGACGATCCGCAGGTCGCGGAAGGTCGTCTCGATCTCCTCCTGGAACAGCAGGCCGAGGACGACGATCGGCAGGCTGCCGATGATGATCAGCCAGCCCATGCGGGCGTCGGGGTCGCCCTTGCGGCGGCCGCCGAGCGACGCGATCCAGGCGGTGACGATCCGCCAGATGTCGTGGCGGAAGTACAGGAGGACGGCGGCCTCGGTGCCGATCTGGGTGATGGCGGTGAACGCCGCGCCCGGGTCGCCCCACCCGAAGGCCTCGCCCACCACGCGCAGGTGGGCGCTGGAGGAGATCGGCAGGAACTCGGTGAGCCCCTGCACGATGCCCAGGACGACCGCCTCGATCCAGCCCACGTCAGCACCCCCCGGTCGGGACACGGGCGGCCGGGCAGGAGCAGCAGCGTTCGGGCACGGGTGCCCACCCTAGGCGTCGCCCCCTGCGCCACCCGGCGCGCCGCCCCGGGTGGCCGGTGCTCCCGGGTGCCGGGCGGTCGGCGGCGGTAGGTTGGCCGGTCGTGGAGCAACGGGCGTTGGGGCGCAGCGGTCTGGTCGTGTCCCGGCTCGCGCTGGGGACGATGACCTGGGGCGGCGACACCGACGAGGACGAGGCCGCCATGCAGCTCACGGCCTTCGTCGACGCCGGCGGCACGCTGGTCGACACCGCCGACGTCTACTGCGACGGGGAGAGCGAGCGCACCCTGGGCCACCTCCTCGCCGACGTCGTGCCGCGGTCGCAGGTGCTCGTGGCCACCAAGGCCGTCGGGCGCACGGGCCCCGGCCCGATGGGCCGCGGGGCCTCCCGGGGGCACCTGATCCCGGCGCTGGACGCCTCGCTGGAGCGGCTGGGCCTGGACTACGTCGACCTCTGGCAGCTGCACGCCTGGGACGAGACGACGCCGCTGGAGGAGACCCTGGCCGCCTGCGACCTGGCCGTCTCCTCCGGCCGCGCGCGCTACGTCGGCGTCAGCAACTTCACCGGCTGGCAGACCGCCCAGGCGGCGACCTGGCAGCGGGCCTGGCCGGGGCGGACCCCGCTGGTCAGCACCCAGGTCGAGTACTCGCTGCTGCAGCGCGGCGTCGAGCGGGAGGTCGTGCCGGCGGCCGAGGCGCTGGGGCTGGGCGTGCTCGCCTGGTCCCCCCTGGGTCGCGGGTTGCTGACCGGCAAGTACCGGCACAGCACGCCGTCGGAGTCCCGGGGCGCCTCGGCGCAGTGGCAGGGGTTCATCGACGGGCTCCGCTCGGCCACCGCCGACCGCATCGTCGAGGCGGTCATCACCGCCGCCCAGGGGCTGGGGACGACGCCGCTCGCCGTGGCGCTGGCCTGGGTGCGCGACCGGCCGGGCGTCGTCGCCCCCGTGGTGGGTGCCCGCACCGCCCAGCAGCTGCAGGCGTCCATCGACGCCGACACCGTCCGGCTGCCCGCGGCGATCCGCACGGCGCTGGAGGACGTCTCCGCCCCGCACTTCAGCTACCCCGATCGCCGGTCGGACCGGTGAGCGCGCACCCGACGACCCCCGGCCCGGACCTGGTCTTCGCCGCCTTCTGCACCGCCGGGCTGTGGCCGGGGCTGGGCAAGCGCGCGGCGGCCGAGCTGCCGGCCGCGGGCATCACCACCCCCGACGACGTCACCGCCGACAGGCTGCTGAAGCTGCCGCGGGTGGGCCGGCAGCGGGCCGAGCGGCTCTTCTCCAGCTTCCTCGCCGCCGCCCCCACCTACGAGGTGGTCGAGCTGCTCGTCGGCGCCGGCCTGCCGGCCAAGCTGGCCGCCGGGGTCGCCGACGCGCTCGGCCCGGACGCCGCCCGCCGCCTGCGGGACGACCCGTGGGCCCTGCTGGGCCTCTCGGGGGTCTCCCTCGGCGACGCCGACCGGCTCGCCATCGCCGTCCTCAAGGGCGCCGACCGGCAGGACGCCCGGCGCGGCCGCGCGATCGTGGGGCTCACCCTGCGGACGGCGACCCGCGACGGGCACACCGTGCTGCCGGTCGACCTGGTCGTCGCCGCGCTGCAGGCGGAGGGCATCGCCGACCCGGCGGCCGCCATCGTGGCGGCCGTCGAGTCCGGTGACGTGCTCGACCACGAGCCGCCCGAACCGGAGTTCGACGAGGACGCGGACGAGCCGGCCGAGCCGGACCCGGCGCTGCGGATGCTGTCGCTGGCGCGCTACGGCATGGCCGAGGAGGCGGTGGCCGAGAACGTGGCCCGGCTGGCCGCCGCCGCGGAGCGGATCGCCGACCCCGCGTCGGTGCGCTCGGTGGCGAAGGGGCTCGACGAGGCGCAGAAGAAGGCCGTGGCCCAGGTGCTCTCGGCCGGGGTCAGCCTGCTGACCGGCGGCCCGGGCACCGGCAAGAGCCGCACCATCGCCGCGATCGTGCAACTGCTGCGGACCAAGGGCACCGACGTCGCCCTCGCCGCGCCGACCGGGCGGGCGGCCAAGCGGCTGGAGGAGCTCACCGACCACCCGGCCGTGACGGTGCACCGGCTGCTCGGCGCGCAGGGCGCCTCCGGCGGGTTTTCCCGCAACGAGGAGTGGCCGCTGGACGCCGACGTGATCGTGGTCGACGAGGCCTCGATGCTCGACGTCGAGCTCACCGCCGCGCTGCTGGAGGCCTGCCCCGACGGCACGCACCTGCTGCTGGTCGGTGACCCCGCGCAGCTGCCCTCGATCGGCCCGGGGCACGTGCTCGGCGACCTGATCGACTCCGGCGTCGTCCCCGTGACCGAGCTGAGCACCCTCTACCGCCAGGCCGAGGGCGGGGCGATCGCCCGGCTCGCGTCTTCGGTCCGCGGCGGCGAGCTGCCGCCGGTCGACTCCCCCGACCGCGAGGTCGTCGTCGTGCCGGCCACCGGCAGCGCCGAGGCCGCCCGGCGGGTGGTGCAGCTGGTCACCGACTCGATCCCGCGCGCGCTCGGCATCGATCCGGGCGCGGTGCAGGTGGTCACCCCGGTGCACCGGGGGCCGGCGGGCACGATCGAGCTCAACAAGGCGCTCAAGGCCCAGCTGAACCCGGGTGACGGGACCGTCTTCGGTTTCGACGTCGGCGACCGCGTCGTGGCGACCGCCAACCACCTGGATCTCGAACCCACCGGCTTCGCCAACGGCGAGGTGGGCGTGGTCACCGGCACCGGCGACGGGTCGCTGAACGTCGACTTCAGCTCCGGCCCGGTGACGGTGAGCGGCAACGCGCTCCCCGACCTGCGCCACGGCTGGGCGATCACCGTGCACCGCGCGCAGGGGTCCGAGTGGCCCGGCGTCGTCGTCGTGCTGCCGCCGGAGGCGGGCGGGATGCTCTCCCGCCCGCTGGTCTACACCGCCCTCACGCGGGCGCAGCGGCACCTGTCGATCGTGCACGCCAGCGGCGCCGCCCTGGCGCGGGCGGTGCGCGACGTCGACGTCCGGCCGCGGCGCACCCGGCTGGCCGAGCTGCTGCGCGAGATCGCCGGCTAGCGGTGGCCGCGCCGTCCCGCCCGGGCGGCGCAGAGCAGCTGCCCCACCGCGGCGCCGAGCTGCCCCGCGCAGGCGAGCGGCCGGGTGAAGGGGACGCGCACGTCGGTGTGCCCGTACGGCCGCTCGACGCGCAGCCGGAAGCCGAACCGGTCCAGCCCCAGCGGGCGGACGACGCCGGCCGGGCCCACCACCTCGGGCGGGATCCGGGCGGCGAGCAGCTCGAGGACGTCGGCGTGGGCGCCGGCGAGGTGGCGCAGGTGGTCGGCCTCGACGGCGGCCAGCGGATCCGGGCGCGCTGCGGCGAACTCCTGGGGGCTCACGTCGACCCCCGCCCCACCCTCGCCCAGCACCACCTCCGCGAGGTCGAGCCGCAGCAGCAGCGCGCTCCGGCCGACGTCGAGCAGTGCCTCCGTGGGCCGGGTCTCGGCGAAGGCCAGCAGGGCGGCGCGCTGGTCCTCGGGCCGGACGGGGGTCGCCCACCCGGAGAGCCACAGCTGCGCCCTCGTCGGCCGGCGCAGCGGCACGGGCGCGTGGTCGCTGACCAACAGCAGGGCGGAGAGGTCCTGGTCGGGGGCCTGCCGGACGGCCGCGGCGACGTCCCCGTCGGCGGGGACGACGAGCAGCACCTGCCCGGCGCGCGTGACGGTGTGCGCCAGCAGCCGGCCGCCGCCGGTGCCGGGGGCGCAGACGGTCGCCGCGATCCGGGTGGCGATGGTGCGGGCGCGCTCGGCCGGCTCCGGGCGCAGCGCGTCGGCCTCGGGACGGCGCTCGGGTGCGGGGTGGGTCGGGCTGCTCGGCATGGCCCCTCCTCGATCAGTTAGGGCAGCCTAACCAAACGAGAGCGGATCCGGCCAGCGTGCGTGATCGCCGCTCGGCGCTCAGGACCGGTGCGGGACCGCGCGCGGCGACGGACGCCGCCGGTCCTGGAGGATGCGGCCGACGAGGACACCGCCCACCAGCGCGAGCAGGCCCCACAGCGCCGCGGTGGGGCCCTGCGCGGTCGAGACGAGGAGCACGGCGCCGACCGCGACCCCGAGCAGCAGCCCGCGCAGGAACCGGGTGGCCATCGACCGGGTCGGGCCCGGCGCATCCAGCACCGGGGTGGGGTGCCCGGCGGCACGGGCCCACCGCTCGGCGGCGGCGTGCACCTCGGCCTCGGCCGACCCGTGGCCGTCCCTGGTCATCGATCCACCTCCCGGCGTCCGCCGCCCACTCTGGTGGCCGGCGGGCCGCGGGGCAGCCCGGGAGGGCCGATTCACCCGGCCGACGGTCCGCCGGCCGGGTGGGCGTCGCGCCCCCGGCCCCCGTCCGGCCGATGAGGCCCCGCGGACAGTCGCCCTCTGCCCACCGGGGCGGGGCAGAGAGCGTCCCAGGGAGTCCTGGGGGCGGCCGCCCGGGGCGCCGTCCGATCGGGCGGCTCCGGGGCGCCGCGGCGCCGTCTCAGCCGGGCTGGTCCTCGTCGTCCAGCGGCACGTCGGCCTCCTGCTCCAGGACGTCGGCGTCGTCGGCCTCGCGCGCACCCAGCGGGCCGCGCGGGGCGCCGGCCTCGCCGGGGCGTGCGGCCAGCTGCTGCTCCAGCGCATCCGCCTCCGGCACGTCCCCGGCGGGCGGGCTCGCCTCGGCCGCGCGGGTCGGCGCGGGCGGCTGGAGGGGCGCCTCCTGCTCCGCGCGGTCGGCGTCGGGCACGTCGCTCGAGAAACCGGGCTCGGTCACGTCGTCCTCCCCTGAGAAGCGGCTGCGGTCTGCCCCCATCGTGCCGTCCACCTGCGCAGCCGGCAGGGCGGGACGGTGTGAGGGAGATGACGAACACGTGCCCGCGGCGCGAACGCCGGGCACAATCGGCGCGATGGACACCGCCGGGGACTACGAGTTCGCGCCGCTGCGCATCCCGCCGGGCACGTCCCGGTCCGCGGCCGCCACGATGCTCAGCCTGCAGTCGGACGTCGGCGGCTGGGAGCTTGCCCGTCTGCAGCTGCACGCCGACGGCACCCGCAAGGTCATCCTGCGCCGCCGCGCCCGCCTCTCCTACCTGCCCAAGCCGCTGGTCTAGGCGGCGCGCCGCTCAGCAGTGGCGGGCCAGGCCCGGTCCCCGCCCGGCCGGCTCAGGGAACGAGCACGACCTTGCCGACGGTGTCGCGGGAGGCGAGCTTGAGCAGCGCCTGCGGGGCCTGGTCCAGCGGCAGGACCTCGCCGACCAGCGGGTCGACCTTGCCCTCTCCGAAGAGCCGGACCAGCTGCTCGTGGGTCTGGGTGAACACGGAGGGGTCGTGCTTGCGGTACAGCCCCCAGTGCAGCCCGACGACGCTGTAGTTCTTCACCAGCATGTGGTTGGCCGGTGCGTCGGGGATGCGCCCGCTGGTGAACCCGACGACGACCAGCCGCCCCTCGAAGGCGATGCACTTGCGCGACTTGTCGAAGACGTCGCCGCCCACCGGGTCGTAGACGACGTCGGCGCCGCGGCCGCCGGTCAGCTCCTTGACGATGGGGACGAAGTCCTCGGTCGTGTAGTCGATGACGTGGTCGGCGCCGAGCTGCGTGCACACCTCGGTCTTGCGCGCCCCGCCCGCGGTGGCGATGACGGTCGCTCCGGCGGCCTTGCCCAGCTGGATCGCGGCGGTGCCCACGCCACCGGCGCCGGCGTGGACGAGCAGCGTCTCGCCCGCCTGCAGGTGCGCGCGGCGGTGCAGGCCGACGTAGCCGGTCTGGTAGGTCAGGTAGAGCGAGGCGGCCTTCTCGTCGGTCATGCCCTCGGGCACGGGGAAGGCGGCCGCGGCGTCCATGAGGGCGTATTCGGCGAAGGCGCCGGGCCCACCGGCCGGCGAGCCGATGACCCGCTGGCCGGTCTCGACGATCTCGCCGCACAGCTCCACGCCGGGCGTGTAGGGCAGCGGCGGCTTCTCCTGGTACATGCCCATGGCCATCAGCACGTCGGGGAAGTTCAGGGCCGCCGCCCGCACCTTGACCAGCACCTGGCCCTCGCCCGGTGTGGGCCGGTCGACCTCGTCGAGGCTCATGACCTTCGAGGGATCACCGAGTTCGTGTACCCGCCATGCACGCATGGGCCCGACCTTGCCAGACGACCGGTGACCGTCGTCACGGGGGCCGCTTGGCCCCGGCGGCCCCGCCGTGCCAGGGTGCGCAGCGGTGGTCGCCCTCCCGGGCGGCCTCAGGAGGGGAACCCATGATCGAGCACGTGACCGACCGGCTGCGCTTCCTGGGCGCGTTCCTGGCCCACCCCCGGCAGGTGGGCGCCGTCCTGCCGACCTCGCGCGCCGCGGTCCGCGACATGCTTGACATGGCCGACGTGCCGGCCGCCGACCTGGTCGTCGAGCTCGGGGCGGGCACCGGGGCGCAGACCCAGGAGATCCTGGCCCGGCTGCGCCCCGGCGCGCGGCTGATCACGATGGAGATCGACCCGCGGCTGGCCAAGCTCCTCGACGAGCGGTTCGACGACCCGCGGGTGCAGGTGGTGTGCGACTCCGCGGAGAACCTCGCCGCCCACCTGGGCGACGCGCGCGCCGACGTCGTCGTCTCCGCGCTGCCCTACACCTCGCTCGAGCCGGGGCTCCGGCGGCGGATCCTGGACGTCGTCCCCCGGTCGATGGCGCCGGGCGGCACGACCGTGGTCATCCAGTACTCACCGCTGCTGCTGCCGGAGCTGCGGAAGCGGTTCACCGCGGTGCGCTGGCGGGTCACCCCGTGGAACGTCCCGCCGGCCTTCCTGTTCGCCTGCACCGACCCGGTCGAGAGCTGATCAGGGCCCCGTCCGGCCCTGTTCCGAACGGCGGGCCAACGCGGCGTTCATCGCCTCGAACCCGGCGAGCGTGGCACCGTCGAGGAAGCCCTTCAGCGGGCGCACCAGCAGGCCGCGGAAGGATTCGCTCTGGACCAGCCGGGTGCCCGACGGCACGCCGGTCAGCTCGAAGCGGTGCCGACCGTCGAACACCCCTGGGACGCCGAGGTGCCCCAGCCACTCGAACACCTCCCCCGGCACGACCTCGGTGACCTGCGGCTTGATCGGCAGGGGACGGCCGCCGGGCGGCTGCAACCGCATCGACAGCCGCGCCCCCACCTCGGCGGTGCCGGCGGCACTGGGGATGAAGGGGTTCCACTCGACGTAGGACGCCAGGTCGGTGAGATGCGCCCACACCGTGCCCGGCGAGGCCGCGATCTCGATCTCGCTGTGGATCCGGTGCTTCATCGGGTTGCCTCCAGCACGTCGGGGCGTTCCTCGACGTCCTACCGCATCGACGGCGGGCGCAGCGCCTCCGGGACGACGGCGGTCTCGCCGGTCGCCGTCTTGGCGCTGGGGACGCCCTTGAACTTGTAGGGCACCGTGCCCACGCCCGGCTGGATGACGTAGGCCGCTCCCGGCTCGGCCTGCCCCCACGCCATGATCATCGCGTCGGCGACCTCGTCGGCGGTGAGCACCGGGAAGCCCGCGGCGGTGAACTGGTCGCGGATGCGGTCGATGATCGCCGTGTCGGCGAAGCCGGGGCAGATCGCGGAGATCGTCGTCCCCTCGGCGGCCAGGCGCGGGGCCATCGAGCGCACGAAGGCGATGGCCCCGCCCTTGGCGACGCTGTAGCCGGGGTCGGTGGCCATCGGCGAGAGCCCGGCCAGCGACGCGGTGACGACGATCGCCCCTCCCCCGGCCCGCTTGATCGCCGGGCGGGCCGCGGCGACGCCGTAGACGACGCCGAACAGGTCGATGTCGACGACGCGCATGAACTCGTCCAGGTCGAGGGCGTCGTCGCTCTTGGCCGCCGAGATGCCGGCGTTGAGGTAGGCGGCGTCGAGGCGGCCGTGGTCGCCCTCGATGCGGGCGACGAGCTCCTCGTTGGCGGCGCGGTCGGTGACGTCGAGGACGGCGAACTCGCAGCCCAGGTCGGCCGCGACCTGGCGGTTGCGCTCGCTGTCGAGGTCGGCGAGGACGACGGTGACCTCGCGCTCGCGCAGCTTCGTGGCGAGGGCGCGGCCGAAGCCGCCCGTCCCTCCGGTGATGAGGGCGACGGAACCGGGGCGGGGTGCGGGAGTGGTGGAGGTCACCCCGGCATCACACCACGGCTCAGGCGTTGCGCAGGAACCGGTCCAGCACCCGGACACCGAAGCGCAGCGACTCCACGGGCACCCGCTCGTCGATGCCGTGGAACAGGGAGGCGAAGTCCAGCTCCGGCGGCAGCCGCAGCGGCGAGAAGCCGAAGCAGCGCATGCCCAGGCGTTGGAAGCTCTTGGCGTCGGTGCCGCCGCTCATGGTGAACGGCACCGGCCGGGCGCCGCCGTCCTCGGCCTTCAGCGCGGCGACCATCTGGTCGACCAGCGGCCCGTCGAACGTCGTCTCCACCGCCTGGTCGTGCACCAGCCACTCGCGCTGCACGCCCTCGCCGATCAGCGTGGCGAGCTGCCGCTCGAACTCCTCCTCCTGGCCGTAGAGGAAGCGCCCGTCGACGGTGGCGCTCGCGGTGCCGGGGATGACGTTGGCCTTGTAGCCGGCATCGAGCATCGTGGGGTTGGCCGTGTTGCGCAGGGCCGCGCCGATCATCCGGCTGATGCTGCCGAGCCGGGCCAGCGCCAGCTCGGGCTCGGCCAGGTCGATCTCGATGCCGTACGCGTCCTCCACCGCGGCGATGAACTGGCGCATCGGCGGGGTGAGCGTGAGCGGGAAGCGGTGGCCGCCGATGCGGGCGACGGCCTCGCAGAGCCGGGTGACGGCGTTGTCCTCGTGCAGCATCGAGCCGTGACCGGGCTTGCCGGCGGCGGTGAGCCGCATCCAGGCCAGCCCCTTCTCCGCGGTCTGCACCAGGTAGAGGCGCAGGTCGTCCCGGACGGTGATGCTGAAGCCGCCGACCTCGCTGATCGCCTCGGTGCACCCCTCGAGAAGGTCGGGGTGCTCGTCGACGAGGAAGTGCGCGCCGAGCTTGCCGCCGGCCTCCTCGTCGGCGACGAAGGCCAGCACGATGTCGCGCGGCGGCTGGACGCCGGTGCGGGCCCAGTCGCGCACGAGCGCCAGCACCATGGCGTCCATGTCCTTCATGTCGACCGCGCCGCGGCCCCAGATGTAGCCGTCGCGCTCCTCGCCGGAGAAGGGGTGCACGCTCCACTCCGCCGGGTCGGCGGGGACGACGTCGAGGTGACCGTGCACCAGGAGCGCGGGGCGGCTGCGGTCGGCGCCCGGGATGCGGGCGACCAGGCTGGCCCGGCCGGGCTCGGATTCGTGGATGACCGAGGCGATGCCGACCTCGTCGAGCTTGCCGGCGACCCACTCCGCGGCGGCCCGCTCCCCCGCGCTGGTGGCCGTGCTGCCGGTGTTGGTGGTGTCGATCCGGATGAGGTCGCTGAGCAGCTCGGCCACCTCGGCCTGGGCGCCGGCCAGCGGGGCGGGGGTGTCGGCCATGACCGCGATCGTGCCACCCCGGCGGGGCTCACCCCGGCGGGTGATGCGGTACTCCGCCGTCCGAAACCTGCGGCCGATGGACCATCCGTGAGGACGATGCGCCCGTTCGGCGCCCGTGACCCGCAGGCCGCCGCCGCCAACGCCGCGGTCCTGCTGCTGGTCAGCGCGGCGGTCCTGTTCGTCCTGCCGGCCTTCTACGAGTCGGGCGGCGGCGCGGCGGCGGCGGTCGTCCACTGGGTGGGCCTCGCCGCCCTGCTGGGCACCGCGGTGGCCTGCCGCGTCCTGCCCCCCGAGCGGATCGACCGGTGGAACGGGTTCCTCGGGTTGGGCCTGGCCGGCGTCCTGCTCACCGGTTCGCTCAACCTGCTCACCGCGGACACGTCGGCTGGGGCGCAGGCGTTCTACGCCTTCCCGGTGCTCTGGACGGCCGTGCACCTGCGGACCCCGGCGGTGGTGGTGGTGACCGCCGTCGCGCTCGCCGCCGAGCTGCTCACCCTGCTCGTCCTGCTGCCACCCGCCGCCGCGCTGGCCGACTTCGTCTTCGTCGGCGCCCTGCTCGTGGCCATGGCCAGCCTCCTCGTGCGCGCCAACCGGACGCAGGAGGTGCTGGTGGATGCGCTGCAGCGCCAGCTCACCGTCGACTCCCTGACCGGGCTGGCCACGCGGCGGGCCTTCGACGAGGCGCTGGAGGCCGCGCTCGACCGGCCCGTGCCCGGCGGCACCGCCCTGGTGCTCATCGACGTCGACTCGTTCAAGACGATCAACGACACGTACGGCCACCCGGTCGGCGACGACGTGCTGGTGCACCTGGCCGGGGTGCTGCGCAGCCGCATCCGGAGCGACGACGCGGTGCTCTCCCGGCTGGGCGGCGACGAGTTGGCCGTGCTGCTGCCGGGGTGCGACCGGGAGGCCGCCGCCCGGCGCGCCGCGGACCTGCTGGAGGCGGTCCGGGCCGAGCCTTTCGTGCTCCCCGACGACTCGCTGCTCTCGCTGTCGATCAGCCTCGGGGTGGCTCACCTGCCGCGGCACTCGCGCGACCGGCGGGGGCTGTACACGTCGGCCGACGCGGCGCTCTACGACGCCAAGCGGGCCGGTCGCGGGCGGGTGGCGCTGGCCGCCGGCTGAGCCGCCGGGGGGTGCGTGATCCGGCGCCGGCGGTCAGGTAGTCTTCTGCTCGCACTCGTCCGGGTGGCGGAATGGCAGACGCGCTAGCTTGAGGTGCTAGTGCCCTTTATCGGGCGTGGGGGTTCAAGTCCCCCCTCGGACACCAGCTCGATGTCCCGAGACACCTACATCGGTGTCCCGGGACAACATCGCTCCTTCGGGGCTGGCGGGTGGTTGTTCCGGGCGAGGACCGGGCGCGCGAGCTCGGATCGGTCAGCCGGCGTGGACCCGTTCGGATATGGCGCGTTCGAGGGCGTTGAAGTCCGCCGCGTTCACGTCCCGGTCATCGCCCAGCAGAACCGGGAAGACCTCGGTGATGTGCCCCGGCACCCCCTTGGCGGCGCCCCCGGTCATCACCACCACCCGATCGGCCAGGTACACCGCCTCCTCGATGGAGTGGGTCACGAAGACCACGGTCGTCCCCGCCTCGCGGTACAGCCGGCGCAACTCCTGCTGCATCTGCGTCCGCGTGAGGGCGTCGAGGGCACCGAACGGCTCGTCCATCAGCAGCACAGCCGGGTCGTTGGCGAGCACCCGCGCGATCGCCACGCGCTGCTGCATGCCGCCCGAGAGCTCCCCCGGGAAGCGGTCGGCGAAGCGGGTCAGGCCGACCACCTCGATGAACGCGTCGGCGATCTGGCCCGCCCGGCGGCGAGGTGTCCCCCGCTGCCGCAGCCCGAAGCGGACGTTCTCCGCCACGGTCAGCCAGGGGAACAGCCCGTAGTCCTGGAACACCACCCCCCGGTCCGGGCCGGGGCGCGTGACCGGGCGGCCGCCCACCTCGACCGTCCCGCTGGTGGGTGCCTCGAAACCGGCGAGGATGCGCAGCAGGGTGCTCTTCCCGCAGCCGCTCGCGCCGACGATGGCGACGAACTCCCCCGGCGCGATGTCGAGGGTGACCCCGGCGACGGCGTCCACGCCTGCGGCCCCGCCGTAGCGCTTCCCGAGGTCGTCGACGAGCACCCGACCCCCGTCGGTGTGCCGGGTGAGACGGGACAGGTCGGACACGCTCATGTGGACCTCACCAGGGGACGTCGGCGGAAGATCCCGCGCAGACCGTGCAGCAGGATGCGGTCGGAAAGGAAGCCGGCGAGCCCGATGACGATCATCCCGACGACGACGCGGTCGGTGCGGACCTGTTCGCGGGCCAGCGTGATCATGCTGCCCAGGCCCCACTCGATGCCGTTGCTCTCGCCGAGCACGAGGATGACCCAGGCGAGACCCAACCCGATCCGCAGCCCGCTGACGATGCCGGGGGTCGACGCCGGAACGACCACCTTGAGCAGCACGTTGGCGCGCGAGGTGCCCAGCATCTGCGCCGCCTCGACCAGCCGGGGTGGCACCTCCCGGACCGCGGCCACGGTGTTGAGGAGGATCGGGAAGAAGGCCGACAAGGTGATCAGGAAGATCGTCGCCTGGCTGCCGAAACCGATGATCAGCAGGATCAGCGGCACCCAGGCGGTCGCCGGGATGGGGCGGAAAAGGTTCACCGCCGGGTCGAACGCCGCGTGCACCAGCCGGTAGCGACCCATCAGCACGCCGAGCGGGATCGCCAGCGCCGCGGCCAGGCCGAAACCGGCGAGGACCCGGCCGGTGCTGGCCCACAGGTGCTGCCACAGGGTGCCGCTGAAGGCGTCGTCGAAGACCCCGCCGAACGCGAAGTCCCACAGCAGGCGGGCGACCCGGGCCGGCTCGGGCAGGAACGCCATCTTGATGTCGAAGACGAGGACCCACTGCCCGCGGACACCGAGGTGCCACAGACCGACGATGCCGACGAGAACGCCGAACCCCAGTGCCGCCCGGCCCGCCGCGGCCGACCGTCCGGTCGTCGGGGAGCTCACAACCCTGCCGGCTCGTCGCGTGACGCGAAGGACGCGTCCACGACGTCCTCGAGCGCCGGGGCCTCCTGGATCATCCCGAGACGGGCCATCTGGGCGGCGAGGTTGCCGATCTGCTCCTCGTAGGTCGGCGAGAGGTCGGCGCGGAGCCAGAAGTTCTCCAGCGCGCTCTCGAGAATCGCCTGGTCGCCGCCGTACTCCCCGATCATCTCCGGGAGCCACTCGTCCTGGTTCTCCGCCATGTAGGCGGTGGTCGCGGCGTGGGTGTCCACCACGGCCTTCACGAGCTCGGGGTTCTCCTCGATGAGCCCCCCGGTGGTGAGCAGCGCGATGTTGAGCCGGCCGATCTCGGTCGAGTAGGGGTCGGCGATGACCTGGCCGCCGGCACCGAGCGCGAGGGACACGCCGATCTCGGGTGCGGCGAAGGCATCGATCTGGCCGGTGTTGAAGGCGTTGAAGAACTCGGGGGCGCTGAGCGACACCAGCTCCACGTCCTCGACGTCCACGCCCTCGCGCTCCAGGATGAGCCGCAGGGCGACCAGCTGGGAGCTGGACTCGAGGTAGCCCAACCGCTTGCCGACCAGGTCGCGCACGGACTGGATCTCCGGGGTGCCCACGATGCCGCTGCCGCCGTCCGCAGCAGCGGCGACGATCTGCACGTCGCGGCCGGCCGCTGCGCCGGCGATCGTCGCCGTGATGCTGCCGACGGCGATGTCCACGGACCCGCTGGCGAGCGCGTCGTTGAGTGCCGGCGCGGTCTCGAGCGCGACGACCTCGAACTCGACGTCGCCCTCGGCGTGCTCGGCGTAGAGGTACGGCGCGTAGAAGTGCGGTTGACCCCGCAGGGTCCCCACCTGGACGACCTGTGTTTCGCCGCTCTCCTCCGTGCTGGCGCCCGTCGACGTGCAGCCGGCCATCGCCGTCACCAGGGCGAGCGGCGCGAGGGCGCCGATGGATCGGCGCAGGAAGGAGGAGGACAGGGACGCAGTTGGCATGGGCCGATGCTCGTGGGCACGTGTTGCGGGGTCGTAGCGCGGACATTTCCCGCCGGGATCACGCGCTCGGCCGGGTGTGCTCCTCGTCGCATGCCGACGTCGTGCAGCCTGCACCGGGACGGGCGCGCGGGGAGCACCGGTGGGCCGCGCCGGCGGAACACGGCTGAAACGTCGGTTCCGTAGCTTTCCGCCGGTGATCATTCCAGTGCTCCAGCCGGGGAGCGGCCCGATCGCCGCCGGCACGTACCTCCCCGCCACCCCGGACGCCGTGCTGTGGGGCCGGCTGCCGTGCGCGGCGGACTCCCCGGTGCTCACCGTCACCGCCGGCACCGAGATCACCGTCGACACCGTGAGCCACGAGGGGATCCTGGAGGACCAGGGTCGCGATCCCGTGACGTACTTCGGCCGGCACGGCGTCGCCGAGGTGCTCGAGGACGCCGTCGCCCTGGCGAAGAGCGACGACCCGCACCGGTTCGGGGTCGACGGGCCGCACGTCGTCAGCCGGCCGGTCGCCGTCGAGGGGGCCCGCGTCGGCGACCTGCTGGCGATCACCCTGCTGGACGCCACGCCGCGGGTCCCCTACGGCGTCATCTCCAACCGGCACGGCCGGGGCGCCCTGCCCGGCGAGTACCCCGGCGAGGACCTGCCCGTCTTCAGCGCCTTCGCCGGCGTGGACGCCGACGGAGCGCACGCCTCGCTGCCGCTGACTCCGGGCGGTGAGCGCAGGGCGCGGTTCCCGCTGCACCCCTTCCTCGGCATCATGGGCGTCGCGGTGCTCGGCGGCGAGCGACCGCACTCGGTGCCGCCCGGCCGCCACGGCGGCAACATCGACATCGCCCTGCTGACGGCCGGCAGCACCCTCTACCTGCCGGTCCAGGTCGACGGCGCGCTCGCCTACGTCGGGGACCCGCACTTCGCGCAGGGCGACGGGGAGGTGAGCCTGACCGCCCTGGAGGGCAGTCTCCGCGCGACGCTGCGGCTGGACGTCCTCGCCCGGGAGGAGGCGGTGCGGCGGTTCGGGGAGCTGGCCGGCCCGCTCGCCGAGACCACCGACCACCTGGTGCCCACCGGGCTGGACGAGGACCTCGACACCGCCGTGCAGAACTGCGTGCGTGCCGCGATCGCGCTCCTGCAGGCGCGGTTCGGGATGGACCCGCGGCTGGCCTACGCGTACCTCTCCGCCGCGACCGACTTCCGGATCAGCCAGGTGGTCGACGTCGTCAAGGGCGTGCACGCCACGATCCGGAAGGCCGACTTCGCATGACCGACGCCGGGACGCCACCCGGGCTGCTCGAGGCGGTCGCCGCCTACGAGGCCGCGCTCATGGCCGACGACGTCGCCGTCCTGGACCGGCTGTTCGCCCCCGGGCCGGAGACGCTGCGGGCCGACGCCGACGGCGTGCTGGTCGGGCACGAGCGGATCGTCGCCTTCCGGGCGCGCCGCGGCGGCGCGCCCCGGCGCACGGTCACCGAGACGCACGTGCAGGTGATCGACGCCGACTCCGCCCTCGTCGTGGCGGTGACCGAGCTCGCCCGCGGCGGGCGCGGACTGCAGACGCAGCTGTGGCGCAGGACCCCCGGGGTGCCGGAGCACGGGGGCTGGCGGGTCACCGCCGCGCACGTCTCGGTGGCGCCCCCCGCCCTGGACAGCCGGGTCTGGCGCGTCGTCGGCGACCCGCTCGTCCGGCCGACGGGGACCGGCCCGCTGACCGGGCAGACCGTCGCGGTCAAGGACCTCTACGCGGTGGCCGGTCACCCCGTCGGCGCGGGCAACCCGGCGTGGCTGGCGGGCGCCCGCCCGGAACTCCGGCACGCCGCCGCCGTCGACGCGCTGCTGGCCGCCGGCGCGGCCGTGCGCGGGATCGCCCGCACCGACGAGCTCGCCTACTCCCTGGCCGGTACGAACCCCCACTACGGCACACCACCGAACCCGCGGGCCCCGCACCGCATCCCAGGTGGCTCCTCCAGCGGCAGCGCCAGCGCGGTCGCCCTCGGCCACGCCACCATCGGCCTGGGCACCGACACCGGCGGGTCTATCCGCGTGCCGGCCGCCTACCAGGGATTGTTCGGCATCCGGACGACCCACGGAGCCGTCGACCGGACCGGCCTGGTACCGCTGGCGCCGGAGTTCGACGCGGTGGGCTGGCTGACCCGGTCCCCGGAGCTGCTGCGCACGGTCGGCGACGTGCTGCTGCCGCCGGGATCCCCGGGGGGCAGCACCGAGCTCGTCGTCGTCGACCAGCTCGTCGGCTGCGCGCAGCCCGACGTCGCGGCGGCCGTGCGGGCCTGGACGGCCACGGCCGGCGGGAAGGCCCTCGACGTGCGGCTCGACGAGCTCGACGAGTGGCGCACCGCGTTCCAGACCTGGCAGGCGTTCCAGGCATGGCGCGCGCACGGCGCGTGGCTCGACGGGAACCTCGACGTGCTGGGCGACGACGTGCGCTCCCGCTTCGAGACCGCCTCGCGCGTCGACGAGGCCGCCGCCGAGCGGGCGCGCGCGGTGCTGGACGGTGCCCGCGTCCGGGTGCGGGAGCTCGTCGGCGACCGCGTGCTGGCCCTGCCGAGCGCGCCCTCGGTGGCCCCGTCGATCTCGACCGGCGCCACCCTCGAGGACCGCAACGCCACCATGCGGCTCACCTGCCTGGCCGGGATCGCCGGGCTGCCCGCCGTCAGCATCCCCGTCCGCACCCCCGAGGGGCTTCCCGCCGGCGTCTGCCTGGTGGCCGGAGCCGGGCGCGACCGCGACCTGCTCGACCTCGTCGTCGAGTACACACAACGCTGAAACGGACGCAACGCGGCTGAAACCACCGTTTCCTACGTTCGCCCGGTGCGCATCGCCGAGTTCGACGCCCTCGCAGCCGGGGAGGCCGCGGCGCTGCTGCGGCGCTGCGCCGACATCCCCTCGTTCGTGGCGGCCGTCGCCGGCGGGCGTCCCTACGGCTCGGTGGACGCCCTCCTCGCCGCCGCCCGGGAGGGAACCGCCTCCTGGACCGACGCCGAGGTCGATGCCGCTCTGGCCGACCACCCCCGCATCGGTGAGCAACCGGCCGGCAGCGGCCCGTCCGCCGCGCTGGCCGGCCGGGAGCAGGCCGGCGTGGACCCGGCGGACGAGCTGCTGCGGCGGCGGCTGGCCGAGGGCAACCGGCGGTACGAGGAGCGCTTCGGGCGGATCTACCTCGTCCGCGCCGCAGGGCGCAGCGGGCCGGAGCTGCTGGACCTGCTCGAGCAGCGCTTGGCCAACGACCCCGCGACGGAGTTCTCGGTGACCCGGTCGCAGCTGGCGGAGATTGCCCTGCTCCGGCTGGAGGGGCTGGTGAGCCCGTGAGCTCGTTCAGCACCCACGTCCTCGACGCCGCGCTCGGCCGCCCGGCCGCCGGGATGGACCTGCTCCTCACCCTGCCCGACGGCAGCACCCGGCCGGGCCGGACCGACGACGACGGGCGCGCCCGGGTGGACGCCGACCTGCCGGCGGGCGTGCACACCGTGCAGTTCGAGACCGGCGCCTGGTTCGCCGGCCGGCGACGCGCCACCTTCTACCCCGTCGTGACGGTGACCTTCGCGATGGTCGAGGGCGAGCACCACCACGTCGCGCTGCTCCTGAGCCCGTTCTCCTACACCACCTACCGGGGGTCCTGATGGGCAGCTCGTACGTGCTCGGTTCGCACCAGTACGGCAAGGCAGAGGTCCGGCTGGTCCGCCTCCAGCGGGGGGCGCCGCAGCACGGCATCGCCGACCTCACCGTCACCACCCAGCTGCGCGGCGACTTCGGCGACGCGTACACCGACGGCGACAACGCGCACGTGCATGCCACGGACACGCAGAAGAACACCGTCTACGCGCTCGCCAAGGAGCACGGTGTGGCCTCGCCCGAGGCGTTCCTCCTCCTGCTGGCCGGCCACTGGCGGGCCCAGCCGTGGGTGGCCGGCACGCAGATGACCGCCGAGCACCACGCCTGGGACCGCATCGGTGCCGGCACGCCGGGGGCGGGCCACTCCTTCGCGCGCCACGGCGGCGAGGTGCGCACCGCGGTGGTGCAGACCGACGGCGACGAGACGTTCGTGCTCGGCGGGCTCACCGGGCTGACCCTGCTCAAGAGCACCGGCAGCGAGTTCTCCGGGTTCCCGCGCGACCGGTTCACCACGCTCGCCGAGACCACCGACCGGATCCTCGCCACCAGCGTCACCGCCTGGTGGCGGTACGCGGAGCCCCCACCGGACTGGGACGCCGCCCACGCCACCGTCCGCGCCGCGCTGGTGGAGGCGTTCGCCGCGACCCACAGCCTGGCGCTGCAGCAGACCATCCACGCCATGGGCTCCGCCGCGATGGACGCCGTCCCGGAGGTCGCCGAGATCCGTATCAGCTGCCCGAACAAGCACCACTTCGAGGTCGACCTCGGCCCCTTCGGGCTGACCAACGGCGGTGAGGTGTTCGTCGCGGCCGACCGGCCCTACGGGCTGATCCAGGCCACCCTCCAGCGCGCCGGCGTCCCCGCCGAGCCCCGCGCCTGGACCGCCGTGCCGGCCTTCGCGTGAACGCCGCCCCGACGGCCGGCTCGACGCTGCGCGCGCGGCGGGTGCTCATCGGCGACGACGTCCGGCCCGCCACCGTGCGCATCGCCGGCGGCCGGATCGCCGGGATCGAGCCCTACGACACCGATCTCCCCCCGGACGTGCCGGACACCGCCTACCTGCTCCCCGGCGCGGTGGACACGCACGTGCACGTCAACGAGCCGGGCCGGACCCACTGGGAGGGGTTCTCCACCGCCACGCTGGCCGCCGCTCTCGGTGGCGTCACGACGGTGGTCGACATGCCGCTGAACTCGATCCCGCCGACGACCACGGTCGAGCACCTCCGGCGCAAGCAGGACGCGGCGCGCAGCCGGCTCGCGGTCGACGTGGCGTTCTGGGGTGGCGCGGTGCCGGGCAACGAGCGCGACCTGGAACCGCTGTGGGACGCGGGCGTGGTCGGCTTCAAGTGCTTCCTCTCCCCCAGCGGCGTCGCCGAGTTCCCGCCGCTGGACCCTGCCGGCTTCCGCCGCGCGCTACGGACCGTCGCCGGGTTCGGCGGGCTGGTCGTGGTGCACGCCGAGGACCCCGCCGTCCTGGACGCCGCACCCGCCCGCCCGAGCCGGGCGTACGCCGACTTCCTGCTCAGCCGGCCCGACGAGGCCGAGACCGGGGCGATCCGGCAGGTGCTCGACGGCGCCCGGGAGACCGGCGCCCGGGTGCACGTGCTGCACCTCTCCAGCGCGCGGGCGCTCCCCCTGCTCCGCGACGCCCGCGACGAGGGCCTGGCGGTCACCGTCGAGACCTGCCCGCACTACCTCGTCCTCAGCGCCGAGCAGATCCCGGACGCCGCGCCCGAGTTCAAGTGCTGCCCGCCGATCCGCGACGCCGGCAACCGCGACGAGCTCTGGGCGGCGCTCGCCGAGGGGGTCCTCGACTGCGTCGTCAGCGACCACTCCCCCGCGACGGCCGAGGAGAAGACCCGGGGTGACGGCGACCTCCAGCAGGCCTGGGGCGGCGTCTCGGGGCTGCAGGTCGGGTTCACCGCCGTCGCCGCCGAGGCCGCCCGGCGCGGCATCGACGTGGCGACGGTCAGCCGCTGGATGTCCCGGAACACCGCCGACCTCGTCGGGTTCGGCGCCAAGGGCCGGATCGCGGTCGGCGCCGATGCCGACTTGGTGGTCTACGACCCCTTTCAGGAGACCGCCGTCGCCGCCGAGCGGCTGGCGCACCGCAACCCCATCTCGGCCTACGACGGGCTCACCTTCCCCGGCCGTGTCACCCGCACCCTCGTGCGCGGTTCCGTGGTCGACCCCGACCGGCCCGACCACGGGTGGGGCCGGCAGCTCAGGAGGACCGCCTGATGGTCGCCACCGCCGGTCTCGACGTCCCCCCACGGCTGCTCATGGGCCCCGGGCCGATCACCGTCGACCCCCGGGTCCTGCGCGCGATGTCCGCCCAGCTGGTCGGGCAGTTCGACCCGTTCATGACCGCGACCATGAACGAGACGATGGCCCTCTACCGCGAGGTGTTCCGCACCGCCAACGAGCAGACCCTCCTCGTCGACGGCACCTCCCGCGCCGGCATCGAGGCGGCGCTGGTCTCGCTGCTGGAGCCTGGGGACCGGGTCCTCGTGCCGGTCTTCGGGCGGTTCGGCGCCCTGCTGCGCGAGATCGCCGAGCGCTGCGGTGCCGCCGTGCACACCGTCGAGGTGCCCTGGGGCGAGGTGGTACCGGCGGAGGTGGTGGAGGAGGCGGTGCTGCGGGTCCGGCCGAAGCTCGTCGCCGTCGTCCACGGCGACACCTCGACCACGATGTGCCAGCCGCTCGCCGACATCGGGGAGATCTGCCGCCGGCACGGCGTCCTCCTCTACTGCGACGCCACCGCCTCTCTCGGCGGCAACACCTTCGAGGCCGACGCCTGGGGGGTCGACGTCGCCACCGCCGGCCTGCAGAAGTGCCTCGGCGGCCCGCCGGGCAGCGCGCCGATCACCCTCTCGCCGCGGGCGGTCGAGCTGATCGAGGCCCGCACGCACGTGGAGGCCGGCATCCGCGACGACGGTGACACCGACCGGGGCACCCGCATCGCCAGCAACTACCTCGACCTGGCCCAGGTGATGGCGTACTGGGGCCCGCGCCGGCTCAACCACCACACCGAGGCCAGCTCGATGCTCTACGCCGCGCGGGAGTGCGCCCGGCTGCTGGTCGAGGAGGGTCTCGACGCCGCGGTCGCCCGGCACGAACTGCACGGGCGGGCGATGCTCGCCGGCGTCCGCGGCCTGGGCCTGGAGGTCTTCGGCGACCCGGCGCACAGGATGAGCAACGTCGTCGCGGTGCACGTCCCCGACGGCGTCGCAGCGGACACCGTGCGCGCCGCCCTGCTCGAGGACTTCGGCATCGAGATCGGCACCTCGTTCGGCCCCCTGCACGGGCGGGTCTGGCGGATCGGCACGATGGGCTACAACGCCCGGCGCGACGCCGTCCTCACCACGCTGGCCGCGCTCGAGCAGGTGCTGCGCGGCTGCGGGGCGGCGGTGCCCGCCGGCGGCGGTGTGGGTGCCGCCCGCGAGGTGTACGCAGGATGACCACCGCAGCCACCGTGCTGGCCCGCTGCGCCGAGCTGGACCGCCTCTCCGCCTCCCCCGACCGCCTCGAGCGCCTCCACCTCACGCCGCAGCACGCGGCGGCCAACCGGCTGACCGCGTCGTGGATGGCGGCCGCTGGGCTGACCCCGTGGCAGGACCCGGCGGGCAACCAGTGGGGCCGACGCGAGGGACGGGCCCCGGGGCTGCCGGCCCTGGTGCTCGGGTCGCACCTGGACACCGTGCCCGACGCCGGCAGCTACGACGGGATGCTCGGCGTGGTCATGGCCGTGGCGGTGGCCGAGCGGCTCCGCGACGCCGATCTCCCGTTCGCCCTGGAGGTGGTGGGTTTCGGGGACGAGGAGGGTGCCCGCTTCGGCACCGCGCTGCTCGGCAGCCGGGCCGTGGCCGGCACCTGGGACCCGGCGTGGTGGGAGCTGCGCGACGCCGGGGGCGTGTCGCTGCACCGGGCCTTCGTCGACTTCGGGCTCGACCCGGCGCGGATCGGCGCGGCCGCCCGGGCGCCGGAGGAGCTGGTCGGCTACCTGGAGGCGCACATCGAGCAGGGCCCCTGCCTCGAGGCGGCCGACCGGTCGCTGGGCTACGTCACCACGATCGCCGGCGCGCGCCGGTTCCGGCTCGCGGTGCTGGGCGAGGCCCGGCACGCCGGCGGGACTCCGTACGAGCGCCGCCGCGACGCGCTGGTCGGCGCGGGCGAGGCGGTGGTCGCCGTCGAGCGGCTGGCGCGGGCCTCCGGCTGCATCGCCACCGTCGGCCGGCTGGAGGTGCAGCCGGGCGCGGTCAACGTCGTCCCCGGCCGCGCCGACCTCACCCTCGACCTGCGCGCCGCGACCGACGCCGAGCGCGACGGGATGTGGGACGCGCTGCACGCCGAGATCGACGGCATCTGCGCACGCCGGGGCCTCCGGCTGGAGGTCGTCGAGAACCACCGCGCCCCCGCCGTGCCCTGCGCCGCCTGGCTGCAGCAAGCGGTGGTCGAGGGCATCGGCGCGACCGACGACCGCGGAGCGGACCAGCCGATGGGGCTGTGGAGCCGGGCCGGGCACGACGCGATGGCGATGGCGGCGGTCACCGACGTCGGCATGCTGTTCCTCCGTTGCGCGGACGGGATCAGCCATGCCCCCGACGAGGACGTCCGCGAGGTCGACGTCGCGCGCGGGCTGGACGCGTTCGAGGCGGCGGTGCTCCGGGTGGCCGCCGAGGTCGAGGCGCGGACGTGACCGGGCTCCGGATCGACGAGCGGATCGCTCGCTGCCACCCGGCGCTGACCTCCCAGGAACGGCGGGCCGCCGAGACCCTGCTGGACCACCTTGACGACCTGGCCACCTACCGCGCCGCCGAGCTGGCCGCCCTGGCCGGGGTCTCCAAGGCGACGATGAGCCGGCTGTTCCGCTCGCTCGGCTTCAGCGACTTCGACGAGGTCCGTGACCACCTCCGGTCGCTGCGCACCGCCGGCGAGCCGCGGCGGGTGGGCGGGACCCCGGACCTGGCCGCGCACGCCTCCTGCGAGGCCGACGCCGTCGCCACCGCGGTGCTGGAGCCGGCGGTGGCCGAGGCCGTGGCGGTGCTCGCCGACGCCCGCCAGGTGCTGGTCGTCGGCTGGCGCAACAGCCACCCGGTGGCCCTGCACCTGCGCGAGCAGCTGGTGCAGGCCCGGCCCCGGGTGCACCTGGCGCCCGTGCCGGGTCAGGTGCTGGGTGAGGAGCTCGCCGACCTGGGCCGTGGCGACGTCGTGCTGGCCGTCGGCTTCCGCCGCCGGCCGGCCGGGTTCGCCGGTTTCCTCGCCACCGCCGCGTCGACCGGCGCCGACGTCGTCCTCCTGGGCGACCCGACCGCCGCCGGCCACTCGGGTGCCGCGCGGGTGTGGCTGCCCTGCCCGGTGCAGGGAACGCTCGCCTACGACTCCTACGCCGCCGCGATGAGCGTGGTCGCGGTGCTCGCCGACGGCGTCCTCGCCCGCGTGGGCCGCGCCGGTCGCGACCGGATCTCGGCGATCAGCGACACCTACTCACGGCTGGGCGAGGTGGAGGAATGGACCTGACCCACGTGGAGACCTACCGCGGCGCGCACGACCGGGAGGGTCTGCGGCTGCGCCCGGGTGAGCGGTTGCTCGCCGGCGGGACGTGGCTGTTCTCGGAGCCGCAGCCGGAGGTCACCGGCCTGGTCGACCTCACGGCGATGGAGTGGGAGCCCTGGGAGCCGCTGCCGGGCGGCGGCCTGCGGCTGGCCGCCACCTGCACGGTGCAGCAGGCCCGCTCGGCACCGTGGCCCTCCCCCGCGCTGGCGGAGCAGTGCGCCGACGCCCTGCTGATGTCGTTCAAGGTGCAGTCGGCCGCGACCGTGGGCGGCAACCTGTGCCTGGGCCTGCCGGCCGGCGCCATGATCGCGCTGACCGCCGCGCTGGCCGGTGACGTCGTCGTGTGGACGCCCGACGGCGCCGAGCGGCGAGCACCGGTGGCGGACTTCGTGCTCGACGCAGGCGTCGTCGACCTGCGGCCCGGCGAGGTGCTCCGCTCGGTGGAGCTGCCCGGGCCCGCGCTGCGGCAGGCCAGCGCCCTGCGCAGGGCGGCGCTGACCACCTACGGCCGTTCCGCCGCCCTGGTGATCGGGCGGCGGAGCGCCGACTCGGTCGTGCTCACCGTGACCGCCTCGGTGCCCCGGCCGGTGGTGCTGGCGCTGCCGCCCACCGAGACCGCGGCGGCGGTGCGCGACGCGGTCGCCGCCGCCTGCGACGCCACGGGGTGGTTCGCCGATCCGCACGGTGCCGCCGACTGGCGGGCCGCCCAGACGGTACGGCTCGCGGCCGAGGTGCACGCCGAGCTGGTGGAGGGAGCCGCATGATCCTCGACGGGGACGAGGTGCCCGGCGCGCCGGCGCCCGGGCAGTGCCTGCGCAGCTGGATCCGCGCCTGCGGGGGGACGGCGGTGAAGAAGGGCTGCGACTCCGGTGACTGCGGCGCGTGCACCGTCCTGCTGGACGGCGTGCCCGTGCACTCCTGCATCACCCCGGCGGCCCGCGCCGCCGGCCGGGCGGTGACGACGGCGGCCGGGCTCGGGACGCCTGGGGAGCTGTCACCGGTGCAGCGCCGCTTCGTCGAGGCCGGCGCGTTCCAGTGCGGGTTCTGCACGCCCGGGTGGGTGGTGACCGCGACGGCGCTGGCCGACGCCGACGGCACCGTGCAGGTGGCCGAGCCGGAGCGGGCCTTCAAGGGGAACCTGTGCCGCTGCACCGGCTACCGCTCGATCCGGGACGCCCTCGCGGGGACGGTCAACGTGACGGCCGGGGGCGGCGTCGGCTGCTCGGTCGCCGCCCCGGCCGGACCGCGGGTGGTCACCGGCCGCGAGGCCTTCACCCTCGACCTGCCGGACACCGGGGTGCTGCACGTGGCCCTGGTCCGCTCGCCGCACGCGCACGCCCGCGTCGTCGCGGTCGACCGCAGCGCCGCGGAGGAGGTGCCCGGCGTCGTGCTGGTGCTGACGCCGGCCGACTCCCCGGACGTCCTGTACTCGACCGCCCGGCACGAGAACCGGCTGGACGACCCCGACGACACCCGCCTGCTGGACGAGGTCGTGCGGTTCCGGGGGCAACGGGTCGTGGCGGTCGTAGCAGAGTCCGCCGCCGCCGCGCAACGCGCCGCCGCCCTGGTCGACGTGCGGTACGAAGTCCTGCCGGCCGTCTTCGACCCCGAGGCGTCGCGCGCCCCCGGTGCTCCGCTGCTGCACGGCGACAAGGACGCCGCCGCTTCCCGGATCGCCGACCCGGCCCGCAACGTCGTGGCCGCCACGCACGGCGAGGTCGGCGATGTCGCGACCGGGCTCCGGACCGCCGCGCACACCGTGCGGGGCACGTGGACCAGCGGCCGGGTCGCCCACGCCGCCCTGGAGACGCACGGCGCCCGGGCCTGGGTCGACGACGACGGCACCCTCGTCGTCCGCACCAGCACCCAGGTGCCGTTCCTCGTCCGCGACGAACTGGCCCGGGTGCTCGGCCACGCACCGGACCGGGTGCGGGTGGTCGCGGCCCGGGTGGGGGGCGGCTTCGGCGGCAAGCAGGAACTCCTCGTCGAGGACGTCGTGGCGCTGGCGGCGCTGCGGCTCGCCGAGCGCGGCGACCGGCGGCCGGTGCAGCTGGAGATGACCCGCGAGGAGCAGTTCACCGCGATCCCGCTGCGCCACCCGATGCGGGTGACCGTGGAGCTCGGGGCCGACGCGGAAGGACGGCTCACCGCGATGCGGGTCGAGGTGCTCAGCGACACCGGGGCATACGGCAACCACGGGCCCGGGGTCATGTTCCACGGCGTCCACGAATCGGTGGCCGTCTACCGCTGCCCGGCCAAGCGGGTCGACGCCGAGGCCGTCTACACGAACAACCCGCCCAGCGGTGCCTTCCGCGGCTACGGGCTGGGCCAGGTGGTCTTCGCGATCGAGTCGGCGCTGGACGAGCTGGCCCGCGAGGTCGGGATCACCCCGTTCGACCTGCGGCGCCGCAACGTGGTGGTGCCCGGCGACCCGCTGGTCGTCAACGGTCCGCCCACGACCGACCTGGAGTTCGGCAGCTACGGCCTGGACCAGTGCCTGGACCTCGCCGAGGCAGCGCTGGCCGACACCCGCCCGGTCGTCCCGCCCGCCGAGGGCTGGGCGATCGGCGAGGGCATGGCGCTGGCCATGATCGCCACCATCCCGCCGCGCGGGCACCACTCGCACGCGCGGATCGCCCTCTCGACCGACGGCACCGCGACGGTCGCGGTCGGCACGGCCGAGTTCGGCAACGGAACGGCGACCGTGCACACCCAGCTCGTTGCCCAGGCCCTGGGGCTGGACCCCGACCGCGTCCGGCTGATCGCCTCCGACACCGCCACCTCCGGCTACGACTCCGGCGCCTTCGGATCCACCGGGTCGGTGGTCGCCGGACTGGCCGTTCAGCGCGCCGCGGCCGAGGTGCGCCACCGGCTGGACGCCCTCGGCGGGCTCCCCGCCCTGCGCCGGACGGAGGGCCCCGTCGTGGCCACCGGCACCTGCGACGGCGGCCGGCGCTCGGTGGCCTTCAACGTCCACGCCGTCCGGGTCGCGGTGCACCCGGCCACCGGCGAGGTGCGCGTCCTGGACTCGGTGCAGGCCGTGGACGCCGGGGTGGTGCTCAACCCCGAGCAGCTGCGCGGCCAGGTGGAGGGCGGGGTGGCGCAGGCGGTCGGTTCCGCGTTGCAGGAGGAGGTCGTCGTCGTGGACGGCGACGTGCGCACGCGCGGCTTTCGCACCTACCGCACCCCGCAGCTGGGCGACGTGCCGACGACGCGGGTCCTGGTCGCGGACACCGTCGACGCCCTGGGCCCGCACGGCGCCAAGTCGATGAGCGAGGCCCCCTACAACCCGGTCGCACCCGCGATCGCCAACGCCGTGCGCGACGCCCTCGGCGTCCGCCCCCACGACCTGCCGATGAGCAGGGACCGCATCTGGCGCCTGACCCGAGGAGGCACCCCATGACGTCCGCTGCCGACGAGACGTGGCTGCAGCAGGCCGTCGACCTCGCCACCGCCAACGTGGCCGCCGGCGGCGGCCCCTTCGGGGCGGTCGTCGTCCGTGGCGACGAGGTCGTCGCGATCGGCGTCAACCGGGTGACCCGCGACCTGGACCCCACCGCCCACGCCGAGGTCAGCGCGATCCGCGCGGCCTGCCGGGAGCTCGGCGTCTTCTCCCTCGCCGGGTGCACGCTGTACACCTCGTGCGAGCCGTGCCCTATGTGCGCGACCTCCGCGCTGTGGGCGCGGCTGGACCGCGTGGTGTTCGCGGCGAACCGCCACGACGCGGCCGACGGCGGCTTCGACGACCGGGCCTTCTACGACCTGCTCACCGCGGCCCCGCTCTCCTGGCCGACCGCCGTGCACGAGCTGCGGCTGGGCACCGCGGTCACGCCGTTCGCGGCCTGGCGGGACAACCCGGTGCGCGTCGACTACTGACCCGGCGGAACGACCGTTCCAGGCCGGGATGGGAGTTTCTTTTACGCCGCCGAAACGCTGCTCCACCTGGGCCGAAACCCACCGCTCCTAGCGTCCCGCACGGACGACGACGGGGCCGGGGAACCGCTCCGCCGTCGAGAAGAACCCGCCCCTTCCGACCAGGAGAAGCCCATGAACAAGCGCGTCCTGCGCACCGCCAGCGCGCTCACCGGGGCCGTCCTCGCCCTCACGGCGTGCGGCGGCTCGGCCGAGACCGACACCGCCGCCGCCGAGGGCGAGGGCGGGGACCTCGGCCCGCTGACGCTGCAGTTGTCCTGGATCAAGAACGCCGAGTTCGCCGGCGAGTACTTCGCCGACAGCAACGGCCACTACACCGCGGTCGGCTTCTCCGACGTGACGATGGACCCCGGCCCGGGGCCGATCGAGACGCTCGTGGCTAGCGGGGAGGCCGACTTCGGCCTGAGCAACGCCGTGGCCACCGCCCAGGTGATCGCCGAGGAGGACGCGCCGCTCAAGATCGTCGGCACCAAGTTCCAGAAGAACCCGTTCACCATCCTCTCCCTGGCCGACGGCGGGAACATCGCCACTCCGCAAGACCTGGTGGGCAAGAGGATCGGCGTCCAGGCCGGCGGCAACGAGACGCTGTTCGACGCGCTGCTCGAGGTCAACGGCATCGACCCCGCCTCCGTGGAGAAGGTGCCGGTCGAGTACGACCCGGCGCCGCTGATCGACGGCGAGGTCGACGGCTTCCTGGCCTACCTGACCAACGAGTCGATCACCGTCCAGGCCGCCGGCTACGAGGTGACCAACCTGCCCTTCGCCGACAACGGCCTGCCCTTCGTCGCCGAGAGCATCATCACGACCGACGAGATGATCGCCGAGAACCCCGAAGCGGTGAAGGCGTTTCTGGAGGCCGAGATCCTCGGCTGGCAGGACTACCTGCGCGACCCGGAGGAAGGCGCCCGGCTCGCGGTCGAGGAGTACGGGGCGGACCTGGACCTGGACATGGCCAAGGAGGTCGAGCAGGCGGAGGTGCAGAGCACCCTGATCGTCACGCCCGACGTCGAGTCCAACGGGCTGCTGACCATCTCCGACGAGCTGATCGACCAGAACCTGGCCACCCTGGCCGCCGCCGGCATCGACATCTCCGACGCCGACGACCTCTTCGACCTCTCCCTCCTCGAGGAGCTGCTCGAGGAGAAGCCGGAGCTCGTCGAGGTGCCCAGCGCGGCCTGACCGCCCCGATCCGGACAGGAACCCCATCGTGACCTCGCTCTCCGAGGCCGAGGTCCTCCGGTCGGCCGCACCGCGGCCGGCCGGGGGCACCGGCATCCACCTCCAGGGCCTGACCAAGTCCTTCGGCTCCGGCCGCAAACAGGTGCAGGCCCTCACCGACGCCACCCTGCACACCGCGCAGGGCAGCTTCTCCTCGCTGCTGGGCCCCTCGGGCTGCGGGAAATCCACGATCCTGCGGATCCTCGCCGGCCTCGAGCAGCCGACCGGCGGCACCGCGCTCGTGGACGGCACCACCCCGGCCGAGCTGCGGCGGGCGCACGCCCTGGGCATCGCCTTCCAGGACTCCGCGCTGCTGCCGTGGCGTTCGGTGGAGGCCAACATCCGGCTGCCCTTCGAGGTCGCCGGCACCCGGCCCGACGCCGGGCTGGTGACCGAGCTGATCGAGCTGGTGGGGCTGTCCGGGTTCGAGAAGGCCAAGCCCGCGCAGCTGTCCGGAGGCATGCGCCAACGGGTCAGCATCGCCCGGGCGCTGGTGGTGAAGCCGTCGGTGCTCCTGCTCGACGAGCCGTTCGGTGCCCTCGACGACATGACCCGGCAGCGGCTGAACGTGGAGCTGCTGCGGATCTGGACCGAGAAGCCGGCGACCACGCTGATGGTCACCCACGGGATCTCGGAAGCGGTCTTCCTGTCCGACCAGGTCGCGGTGATGAGCGCGCGGCCGGGCCGGATCGTGGAGGTCATCGACGTCGACCTGCCGCGCCCCCGGCACCCGGAGATCATGCGGACGCCGGAGTTCCACGCCCTGCACGACCACGCCTCCGAACTGCTGTTCGGCAGCGGGACGGCGGCGGGGTGAACGGCGTGCTGTCCCGTGAGCCGGTGCGCACAGCCGCCTTCGGGGCGCTGGGCCTGCTGGGCGTGGTGGCCGTGTGGTGGCTGCTGGTGCTCACCCTGCTCGCCGACGCCCGCATCCCCTCCCCGGCCGGGGTCGTGGCCGCGGCCGCCGACCGGGGCTGGACCTTCTACGCCACCCACTTCGGGATGACGCTCCAGGAGGCCGCGGTCGGCTTCGGCTACGGCACCGTCGCAGCCGTCGCGCTGGCCGCCGTCACGCTGCTGGTGCCGGCGGTGGAGCAGCTGATCATGCAGCTGGCGGTGATCACCTACTGCGTGCCGCTGGTCGCGATCGCCCCCGTGCTGTTCATCGTCATCGGCAACCCCGACGAGGGGCAGCGGGCGGGCACCGCGACCGCACTGGCGGCGCTGTCGGTTTTCTTCACCACCGTCGTCGGTACCGTGCTGGGCCTGCGGTCGGCGGATCCGGCCAGCCTGGAGGTCGTCCGCGTCTTCGGCGGCGGACCGCTGCGGCAGCTGACCAAGGTGCGGCTGGTGGCCGCGCTCCCCTCCGTGCTGGCCGCGCTCCGCGTGGCCGCGCCGCTCGCCTTCCTCGGGGCCATCCTGGGCGAGTACGTCGGCGGCGTGCAGCGCGGCGTGGCCGTCACGCTCAAGATCGCGCAGCAGAACGTCGACGTCGACGGCGCCTGGGCCATCGGCCTGGGCTGCGCGCTGGTCGCGGGCACCTTCTACGGGTTGTTCGCCCTGCTCGGACGGGTCGTCACCCCGTGGTCCCGAGGTGTGGCGTGAGCGCCGACCTGCTGGTGTCCCACCCGGTCGGGGGCCCGGGCCGGGGCCGGCACCCGCTGCTGAGGGCGACGCTGCGGACCGTCGGCACCATGGCGCTGGTCCTGGCGGTCGTCGTGGCCCTGTGGGTGGGGGGTCTGTGGGCCTTCGACGTCTCGAGCTACGTCGGCAAGGGTCCGCTGGACGTCGTCGACATCCTGTTCGTCGACGAGGACGCCACCGCGCTGCGGGCCGAGATCGCCAGGCTGCTCGGCCGGACCCTGCTGGACGCGGGCATCGGCTTCACCGCCGGCATGCTCGTCGCGGTGGCGCTGGCCGCCGTCGTCGTGCGGTTCCGTGCCGCGGAGAGCGCCGTCATGCCGGTCGCGCTCATCCTGCAGACCGTTCCGCTGATCGCGCTGGCGCCGATGCTCATCCTGCTCGTGGGGCGCGGCTACGTGATCGTCGCCGTCATGAGCGCGGTGGTGGTGCTCTTCCCGGCGCTGGTCAACATCGTCGCCGGGCTGCGGTCGGTCGGCCCGCAGATGCGCGACCTGGTGCTGGTCTACGGCGGCAGCCCGATGACGGTGCTCAGGAAGGTGGCCTTCCCCTCGGCGCTGCCGGCGTTCTTCGCCTCGGTCCGCATCGCGGTGCCGGGGTCGATGACCGGCGCGCTGCTGGCCGAGTGGCTGGCCACCGGCCAGGGCGTGGGCTACGCGGTGGTCTCGGCGGCGGCCCGGTCGCAGATCGGCAAGGTGTGGGCGCTCGTCGTCGTCATCACCCTGGTGTCGCTGCTGCTCTACCTCCTCGCCCAGCTGGTCGAGGCGGCGGTGCTCAGCCGCTTCGGGCAGGCGGACCGCGCATGACTGCGACGGCGCGCCGCCCGCCCGGCTACCCACCGCACTCCCGGCCCGTGCCCACCGACCCGGCCGTGGATGCCATGGTGGCGGCCCTACCCAAGGTGAGCCTGCACTGCCACCTGATCGGCACGGTGGCGCCCGGGACCGTCGTCGAGCTCGCTGCGAAGCACGGGGTACCGCTCGGGCGCGGCGTCGAGGACCTCTACGACCACGACAGCTACGAGGACCTCGGCGAGTTCCTCCGGGTGCTCGACGTCGTGGGCTCGGTCATCCGCGACGTCGACGACTTCCACCGGGTGACCTACGAGTCGCTGACCGCGGGCGGCGCGGACCACAACGTCCTCTACCGCGAGATCCAGCTCAGCCCGCCGGGGCACCCCGGCATCCCCTACCCGCGGATCCTCGAGGGCGTCGTCGCAGGCCTGCGCGATGCCCGCGACGACACCGGCATCGACGCCGGCCTGGTGGTCGGCATCAACCGCGAGCGCAGCGGCGCCGAGGCGGTCGAGCTGGTCCAGCAGGTGATCGAGCACCGCGTCGACGAGGTGGTCGGCATCGGGCTGGACTACGCCGAGGTCAACGGCCCACCCGGGCGGTTCGTCGAGGCCTACCGGCTCGCCGGCCGCGCGGGTCTGGGCCGGACGGCCCACTCCGAGTCCGGTCCTCCCGGGCACGTGGTGACCCTGCTGGACGAGCTCGGCTGCAGCCGGATCGACCACGGCTACCACGTCGTCGACGACCCGGAGATCACGTCCCGATGCGTGGCCGAGCGGATCCCGTTCACCTGCACGCCGGTCAGCTCGGACATCGGCCGCTACTCCGGCAGCGGTGACGGCACGCACACCCGGATCCGGCAGATGGTCGACGCCGGGCTGTGCGTGACGATCGACTCCGACGACCCGCCGATGTTCGGCACCGATCCCACGCACGACTTCCGGGTGCTCGCGCACGCCCTTGGCTACCGCCGCGAGCAGCTGGCCGCCTTCACCGCCAACGCCATCGACGCCTGCTGGCTCGACGAGTCCGGCAAGGCCGACCTGCGCCGCCGGGCCACGGCGATGGTGGCCACCACCCCCGACGCCCCTCCCACAGCCCACTCGCACCTTCTCGAGGAGACCCCGTGAACGAGTTCACCGTGCCCGTCGTCGACATCTCCGCCTACGTCGACCAGGCCGGCACCGCCGAGGCCCGGGCGGCCGCAGCGCGGTCGTTCGACGAGGCCGCGCGCACCGTCGGCTTCGTGCAGGTGCTCGGCCACGGCATCCCGACCGCGGTCACCGATGCCTTCGGGGCCGCTCTCGACTCCTTCTTCGGCCTGCCTCTGGAGGCGAAGAAGGGCTATCGGACGCCCCCGGAGATCAACCGCGGGTACAGCCCGCCGAAGACCGAGTCGCTCAGCCTCAGCCTGGGGCTGGCGCCCTCCAACCGGATGCACGACTTCTTCGAGGCCTTCAACGTCGGCGCCGCCCGCAGCGACTACCCGGGCGTCGACCTGCCCGTCGTCGACTACGCCGAGAACGTCTGGCCCCACGAGGCCGATGGCTTCCGTGAGGCGGTGGCCGCTTACTTCGGCGAGGCAGGCCGGGTGGCACGGACCCTGACGACGATGTTCGCCGACGCGCTGGGCCTCCCGCCCGGCTTCTTCGAGCGGTACACCGACCACAGCCTCGACGTGCTGCGGATGAACAACTACGCCCTGCCGCCGGGCGAGGTGACGCTTGACGGCGACCTCACCGGGATGGGCGAGCACACCGACTACGGCATCGTCACCGTGCTGTGGGCCGACCAGGTCAGGGGCCTGCAGGTCCTCGGCCGCGACGGCGCCTGGCACGACGTCATGCCCGCCGACGGCGCGTTGCTGATCAACCTCGGTGACCTCATGGCGCGGTGGACCAACGAGCGGTGGATGTCGACCCTGCACCGGGTGAAGCCGCCGATCGTCGACGGGTGCATCGAGCGCCGGCGCTCCGCGGCGTTCTTCCACGACGGCAACATCGACGCCGTCATCGAGACGCTGCCGACCTGCCTGGACGCCGACGGGACGTCGGCGTACCCGCCGGTCACCGTGGGGGAGCACATCCGGGCGAAGCTGGCCGGCTCGCGGGCCGGGGTGGCCAACACCGAGGCGGAGCGGGAGGCAGCACGGGTCCTGGCGGCGCGGCCGGCATGAGGTCTCCCGGTTGACGTCTCGCGCGTGTGCGGAGCCACGTCCCGCCTGGCACCGGCCCCCCGATGCGTAGCGTGGGCACCCGCCACTCGAGCAGCACCCAGTGCCCGGGGCTCTCCCCCTGGCTCACTCACCCGCCTTCCTCACCACCCTCGCCGCCACCCGCCCGCGGCGAGTCGCACAGGAAGGTGGGTGCGCAGTGACGCCTCCCCCGGTCAGCCTAGGAGCCATCAACATGGAGGCACAGGACCCGACGACGCTCGCCAGGTTCTGGGCGTCCGTCACCGGCTCCACGCCTTCACCGGGCGACGGCACGGTCTACCTGCCGCCCGCCGGGAACAGCGGGTTCGGGATGTTCTTCCGCCCCCGGCAGGGTGCCCGCCCGGAGCGCCAGGCGGTCCACCTGGACTTGACCGTCCCGTGGGGCTCACGGCAATTCGAGGTGGAGCGCCTCATCCGCCTGGGGGCCACCTACCGATGGGACGTCCTGGACGAGGTCCCGCACGTGCAGTGGACCACTCTCGCCGATCCAGAAGGGAACCTCTTCTGCGTCGCCGAGCACCCACCGGCGACGCCGTAGTCCAGGGGGTGCTTCCTCTGTCCACAGGCGGGGCCGGCCGGCCCATGGCGGCAACCGCAGCGTGATCGCGACTCGGCCAGGGCTCACGGCCGCCGGACGTCGCCGAGCGCCACTCGAGGGCCTGGACGACGTGGGGTCGGGATCGGGGGATCCATCGCCCGGTGCGTGAACCGTTCGATCAGCTCACCGGTGTCCTCGCGTATCGCGCGCCTCTCACCGGGATACCTCCCGGCGACCCCGGGGACATCTGCCTTGCTGGCTGTCGCCGATCGAGGCTCGCCGCACAGGAAGCAATCCGGCAGCTGACGCCGGATGGATGGTCGACGACAGCAGAACGATCCTCACTGTCCGACCGGCGCGCTACGTTCCGACCATGTCCACGACGCCGCGCACACCGCGCTCCACTCCCCCAGCGGGAGCAGCCGGTGGGACGGCTCCCACTTCCCGGTGCCCAAGTCCCCCTCGGACACCGAGTTGAACCCCCACGGCAATCCGGCCGATGGGGGTTCACCTGTCTCAACTGTCGGCACGCTCGTCTGATGCCTGAACACCGGCACCGGCACCGGCGTGCCTGCTCGCCGGGCGGACGGGCGTTCTGAAGCGCCTGCCCTGCACGTAGCGCCTGGTGCATGGCACGGTCGCGGTCATGACGTCGCCTGCCACCCCACCGAGCGCCACGCTCACCGCCCGCGCCCATGCTCGACCCGCACCGCGCCCTGAGGTCGTGCAGGTCTCCACCGAGGCCCAGGTCGCCCGCACGGTCCCGCCGCTGCTCGAGGCTGTCTGGACGGTCGCACCGTGACATCCCCGCTCGGCCCGACCCTCGAGCACCGGGTGAGCCGCGCGACCCGCTACATCGAGCAGCAGCTCGACACCGCGGGCACCGCCACCTGGGCGGACACCCGGGAGCACCTCGCCGAGACCCTCGGCATCGCGCCGGCGCTCACCATCGACCCCGTCCTGCGGGCCGTGATCGACCTCGAGTCGACCGGCGCGCTCGCCCACGACCTCGAGACCGATGAGTACCGGCGGGCTCGACCGACCGACCCGCGGGAGGCGCCGCTCGCCGAGGTCGCCGACGCCGTGCTCGCCCTCGGCTGGCCGACCAAGGCCGACGGTGGGCACCGGACGATCTACCAGACCTTCGTGGCGCTCGACGGCAGATACCGGCACGCCGACGTCTACCGGGCGATGCACGAGCGGCTCAAGGGGCGCGAGCTCGAGCTGTACGCCATGAAGTGCTGGCGCGCCCGCGGCGAACTGGCACTCGCCGCGACCCGGCTCGCGGACCCGGACACCACGGTCGCGCAGGCACTCGCCGATGAGAGGAGGCTCGAGGCCCACCTCGTCGCCTCCTACATCGCGACGCTCGACTACAGGCCGAGGCTTGAGTACCGGATCGGGAGGGACGGGGGCACGGACCTCGTCGCGGACATCTACGACGAGCGTCGCCGCCTGATCGTCGAGGCGAAGGCCACCGTCGACGGACTGTTCCCGGCGATCGGGCAGGTGCACCGGTACCGATACCTCCTGAACCTCACAGCCGACCGGACGCTCGTCGACCGAGTAGCCGTACTGCTGCCCGGCGAACCTTCCCAGGACGACCTCTCATGCGCCGCGTCGATGTACCTGGATCTCGACGTGATCTGGCAGGACGGTGAAGACTTCGAGCACCGGGTGCTCAGGTGACCACGGCGGCACAGTCATCGTTGCCACATGGACCCCTCGGGCGGACTGCTGACCGAGGTTCGGCCGGGCAGCACCGTGCCCGACTACCGGACCGCCGAGCCGCGACACCCGACCGCGCCAGGAGTAGGACTTCCTACGTATTCGTGACCGGACCCGCTGGCGCCCACCGGGGGAAGCGGCGCGGTCCCGGGACTGCCCATGGTCCGGTTGGCTCAGACCGAGCGCAGGGGTGTGCGTATGTACCGTGTCGCCCCTCGGACACCGAGTTGAACCCCCACGGCGTCACTGGCCGGCGGGGGTTCGCTCGTCTCTGGCTTGGTCCGATTCGCACTGACGCACGGTGGGCGGGCAGTCGTTGCGACCGTCCGGACCGAGACCACGCACCGGGTGGACCCCCACGAGATGAGCGTGTCGCCGCCTGCAGGTGGTGACCAGCAGCGCGGAGAGGGCGTCCCGGACCGGGTACGCGGTTGCGCGGTCCAGCCGTGCCACCAGGTCGAGGCGGCCGGTCACGAGGTCCCGGCGCGCGAGGAGCTGGGGACGTTTTCGCAGTGTGGACTGCGCGGAGAAGCGGACGGCAGGGCCACCACGGTCACCTCGAGGGCGATGAGGAGTCGCCGGCAACGAGTGGAGAGATCGACCGCGTTCGCAAGGCTGCGGGCCGAGGCCGCGTCTCTGGCCTCCCAGACGCTGACCCGTCCCCGGGCACCTACCAGACGCTGACCCGTCCCCGGGCAACAGCCACCGGCGCGGGCGTGGCGTAGAGCGCCGCCGGGCGAGATGTCGTGCGGCACTCCTGACTGGTGCAGCGTTGGTACGCGGATAGCTGAATGAGCTGCCGCTGCATGCGTGGTACCGGCCCGCCAGTCGCCGCGGGGAGTGGCCGCTCTCGGCGGCAGGACTTGGGGTCCGTGAACACGGGTTGTTCCCTGCCGCCGTCCCGGGACACAGGTCTCGATGGGCAGCGAGAACGATGGCCGTGTGAGTGTCTGTCTTCTTCGCTCCGCAGGAAGTCTCACCGGCTCCCCACCGCGAGCCCGGTAGGGCCGGGCGGCGGAGCGTCACCGCACAGGCTCCCCCTTCGACGGTGCCGCCTCTCCGGCAGCTCGGCGACCGGTACGCCGCTCCACGGCCGGAAGTTGCCGCTCACCACCCGTACGGTGATGCTCCAGCTGCAAGCCCTCTCCCCTGGACGGATGCCCCTACCGTGACCCGCTGTGCTGGCCCGATCTCGCCGTCAGGGGCAGTCGTCCTACCGCTATGGGCCGGTGAGACCGGTAGGGACCGGGGCAGCTGCCCAAGTCTCGGGACGCCGACGTGACGCGCGCCCAAGACCTCCTGCCGGAGGACGAGCGGTTGCGACTGGACGAGTGCTCGCGAGAACCGTTGCACGCACCGGGAGCTATCCAGCCACACGGAGTGCTGCTGGCGGTCGATCCGCACGACTTCACCCTCGTCCAGGCCAGCCGGAACGCCACGGAGCTCCTCGGCGTCGACGCGTCGCCGCGACTCGACGTGCGTGCCCGGCACGGTGCGTGGCCTGAGTGGTTCCCCCGTCTCCGGTCCGCACTCGCCGAAGCCCCCGGCGCCCCGGTCGAGGTCGTCGTCGGGGCCCGTCCGTTCGACGCCATCCCGCACGAGGCCGATGGGCTGCTGGTCATCGAGATGGAGCCGGCCCCGACGCAACCGGAGGCCAGGCTGGTCACCCAGCTTCACGCGGCGGCGCAGCGGCTCTCCACTGCCGTCGACGTGGACGAACTCCGAGCCGGGGCCGCCCGGGAACTGCGCGCGCTCACCGGCTTCGACCGCGTCATGGTCTACCACTTCCACCCTGACGGCCACGGCGAGGTGGTCGCCGAAGATCGATCCGCCGATCAGGAGCCCTTCCTGGGCCTGCACTACCCCGCGTCGGACATTCCGGCCCAGGCCCGCCGGCTCTACACGCTGCAGCCCTCGCGACTGATCGTGACCAGCGACTACGTGCCCGTTCCTCTGGTGCCTGCCGTGAATTCCCGGACGGGGGTACCGCTGGACCTGAGCCTGTCCCAGCTGCGCAGCGTCTCGCCACACCACCTGGAGTTCATGCGCAACATGGGCGTGGCGGCCAGCATGTCGTTCTCGCTCGTTCGAGACGGCGAGCTCGTCGGGATGATCTCGTGCACACACCATCGGCCGCGCCACGTGCCCTACGTCGTGCGCCGTGCCTGCGATCTGCTCACCCAGCAGGTGTCCCTGCAGCTCCGCGTCATGTCAGAAAATGCGCGGCTGCGGCGGCAGCTGCAGATCCAGCAGGTACGCACGCTGCTCGTGGAACAGATGACGGAGAGCTCGGACGTCGGCGCAAGCTTGGTCGACGAGGAGGTCACCCTGCTCGACCTCGTGTCTGCGGACGGCGCGATCGTCTGCCTTGAGGAGCGCCATGTGGCCATCGGGCACACCCCTCCCCCCGCGGCGGTTGACGCGATGATCTCCCGGTTGTCACTCGCCGGTGACGGTGCAGTGCCGACCCTGGTCAGCGAGGCGCTCGCCACCGATCGACCGGACCTGGCCGACCTCGTTCCCACGGTGGCCGGCTTGCTCGTGGTCCCCTTCGGAGGCGACGGCGACTACCTCGCCTGGTTCCGGCGGGAGGTCATGCACAGCGTCGACTGGCTGGGTGACCAGTCGTCCAGCAACCGAGCGACGCCGCTGTCACCCCGGAACTCCTTCCAGCTCTGGCGACAGACGGTGAGCGGGCGTTCCCTGCCGTGGGAGCAACTCGAGGTGCAGGAGGCTTCTGAACTCCGCCGGGACGTGGACAACGTCCTGCTCCGCCGGGCCGAGGCCAGATTGGCCCATCAAGGCCTGCACGATTCGTTGACCGGGCTACCGAACCGCCGGCTGCTCATGGACCGGCTCGAGCACGCCCTGCATCGGCACGCGCGAGGGGTCCCCGTCGCCCTCCTGTTCATCGACCTGGACCGCTTCAAGCTCGTCAACGACTCCTTCGGCCATGACGTGGGCGATCAGCTCATCCAGCACGCGGCGCGGCGGCTGCTCGCCACCACCCGGGCGTCGGACACGGTGGCCCGCCTGGGCGGCGACGAGTTCGTCGTCCTGTGCGAGGACACCGACACCGGAGAGGCGGCCCTTCTGGCCGAACGCGTCGTCATGGGCTTCCAGGAGCCCGTCGACCTGAACGGCAAAGATGTGCGCATCACGGCCTCGGTAGGGGTGACCGTGGCCCAGGAGCATCACCGCGCCGCAGACCTGCTGCGGGAGGCCGACACCGCGATGTACCTGGCCAAGGACCACGGACGCAACCGCTTCTCCCGCTTCGAGGCCGGCCTCCGCTACCAGGCACTCCGGCACCTGGACACCGAGGAGGCGCTGCGGCACGGACTCCCCCGAGGAGAACTCGCGCTGGAGTACCAGCCGGTTCTGTCGACGTCCGATGAGGCACTGCGGGGCGTCGAGGCCCTGCTGCGGTGGAACCGGCCCGGCTACGGAGAGGTGCCCCCGGACGACTTCATCCCGCTGGCCGAGGACACCGGCCTCATCGTCCCGATCGGCGAGTGGGTGCTCCGCGAGGCGCTGCACCAGGTCTCCGTCTGGCAACGGGCCGGTGCCGTGCCCGAAGGCTTTTCCGTCGCGGTCAACCTCTCCCCGCGGCAGCTGCTGGACCCCGGGCTGGTCCGTATGGTCGAACGACTCGTGGCCCACTACGGCCTGGAGCCCGCCGTACTGACTATGGAGATCACCGAGACGACGCTCATGTCCGAGCGCTCCGTCATGAGCGACGCCCTCGCCGCCCTCGCCGAGTTCGGTGTCTCCCTGTCGATCGACGACTTCGGCACCGGCTACTCCTCGCTCTCCTATCTCCGCTACCTCCCGCTCGCCCAGCTGAAGGTGGACCGGTCGTTCGTCGCCGGCATCCCCGGCAGCCCGCGAGACGCCGCCCTCGTGGCGGCCGTCGTAAGCCTGGCGCACGAATTCGGGATGACCTGCGTCGCCGAGGGAGTCGAGACAGCCGCCCAGTTGCAGCACCTGAAGAACTTGGGATGCGACCTCGTCCAGGGCTATCACCTAGGGCGACCCGCGTCGCCAGCCGCCCTGACGGAGGAGTGGCTCCCCTCGACCGGCGGGGACGGGTCGGCGCCAGTTGGTTGAGTCCGGGTCGCCTTGCACCTCCGGGGTATCTCGGAGTTCAGGCCACGGCCGACGGCGGCTCGCTCGCGGATCTCGGGGGTTGTGCTCGACGAAACGCCGGGGATGGGCCGCCACGACGCCGTCCGGTCGATGGCCGAGCGTCATCCGCTTCCTCGTGGATCGCCGCCCAGCGAGGCCGATCCTCTCGACCGGCCTGAACAGGGTGCGGACCCCTGCGGTGTGCGGATTCCCCTCGGATACCGCGGGAACCCCCTGCGGCTTCCGCGCCGGGGGGACGCTGTCTCGGATGTCGGCATGGCCGCGCAGTGACTGAAGGACTACATCCGCCGGCTGTCCCGGGGCCCGGCCATCATCCGGTACCCGCGAGTTCGGGCGTGACTACATGGCGGCAGTCGAATCAGCCGGTCGACTCGGCACCATGGGGCCGCAGTGGGACGTCACCCGGAAGCATCGGCAGGGCAGGCGCCGGCGCCAAGCGCTGACCGGCACGGGCCTGAGCAGCCCGTGCACGGTCGCCCGGCTGCTCCGTTCCGCCGCGGGGCTACTCCGGTCGCCCGCCACGAAGGCCTTCGACCGGGTGACTCCGCTGTTGCTGGCGTCTCCGCTTGACCTGGTACATGTGCAGGTCGGCACACCGCAGCGCGTCGGCCGGGGAATCACCGGCGGTGGCGACGTGACTCCCGATGCTGGCACGGACGTGCACCTGCCGACCGTGGACGCGGTAGGGCTCGGCGAGGGCGGCATCCAGTCGCTCGACGAGGCCGGCGAGCTGCTCCGCTGAGGCACGGGGAACGGACACTGCGAACTCGTCGCCGCCCAGTCGGGCGATGGTGTCCTGCTCGCGGAGTACGCGGCGCAGCCGGTGGGCAACGGTCAGCAGAACTTCATCGCCGGCGTCATGCCCGAACATGTCGTTGACCGGCTTGAATCCGTCCAGATCGAGGAAGATCACACCCGCATCCGGCTCTTGGCGGCGCCCCGGGCGCGGCTCGAGGGTGAAGCTCAGGTGCTGGAAGAACAGCGCCCGGTTCGCCAGGCCGGTGAGCGGGTCGTGAGACGCCTCGTGGGCGAGTTCGTCCTCTGCCATCTTGCGGCGGCTGATGTTGACGTGCGAGACGACCGCCCCACCGCGAGATCCGGTCAGCGGGGTGATCCGCAACAGGAACCAGCGTTCCACGGCCGGGGAAGGGCAGGGGTACTCGTTGTCGAACTGCACTGTCGCCCCGGTCAGCACGGCATGCAGACCGGCGATGACCGCAGCCGCTTCCGGACAGCCGGCGGCTGCAGCCCTCTCGCACACCGCCAAGTAGTTCACTCCGATACCGGTGCTGCTGGGGTTACCTCCGTTGTCCAGCGTGAACATCCGCCAGGCCCGGTTGACCATGACGATGGTGCCGGTGGCGTCGACGACCGCGGTGGCGTCCGGAAGCGCGTCGAGCACGGCCGCGGCGAAACCATCGTCGAACGCCGGGCCAGCTTCGTGCTCGTGCAGGCGCACGTCCATCAGTTCACCTCCCATCCCGGAGCTGGTCAGCGCAGTGCGATTTCGCTCGCCTGCCTCGCTGCTTAGCGGTCGGCAACCCTGGTCCGTTCCCCGAGCACCCAACGGCCCGTCTCACTCCTACGGAGGTCAACGTCCCCACGGCTCCCCGGTGCCGATGCATCGAGGTCGATCCCACATCCCGCGGCTGTCACCCGGCGAAGAGAGTCGTCCGACGAAATCCGGAGTAGGCGCGGCCGGGCTCGCCACCCGTGGACCGATCGTTGACTCACATCAACAGGCACGTCACTCTGCGCGGCATCCGGGGTACGGCGTACCCGTGCACGCTCGGCATCCGACCGGCGATCGAGTGGGTCATCGACCGCTACTGGGGAGGAGCGACAAGTCAGCAACCATCGTGATCGACTGCGGCGACTGGTCCCTACGTCACAGCGCGGATGCCCAGCTCTCCGCAAGGCCACACGTAGTGATCACGCCGGGATTCCCAGTTCGGGCGCTGCGCCGCTAGTCATACAGGTATGCAAGGGCCCTCGAAGTGCAGCTGCACGTTCTCTTGCGCCGGACAATGGCGACGCTCGACACCGCACCGTTCGCCGACTTCGGTGAGCCCGGCGCTCAGGCGTTGCTGCGCTTTGCCGAAGGCATCGGGCGGCTCGAGTAGGGCAGCATGGGGTCACCACTGCGGCGCCCCCGTCCAGGACCGCCCACCAAGCGGTTCGCGATGCACTGGCCGCTGGGGGCGGGGATGCCTTCCTTGCCCGTGCGGCGGCCACGAGTAGTACGGCGACCGGGTCCAGCGGCTCCACGTCAAGAACCTCAACCCGACTCCGGACCGACGGATCGAAATCGTGGGCCGCGGCGACATCGACTTCTCGTCGATCGTCGCGGCAGACGGCGGCAGCACCCGCTACTGCGTCGGCGAGCACGACCCGCGCTGGGGCGACCCGGGGTTCGCCCCTTCGAGGCCGCCGAGGTCGCCTTCGACCACCTCACCTGCACGACGTACCGAGAGAGCAGCACCCCGCAGGGGGGTTCCGGCTCGCCCGGGCCGCCCCCGCGCGTGCCGGGGGGGTGCGGCACCGGTGCGACCACCCCTGGGCGCAGCGCGCATGACGCCCCCCGACCGTGGCGACCGCCGTCACGGCTGATCCCCACGACTGCGGGGACCGGCCCCTCCCCGACCACCGGAGGACTCCTGTGCGGGCCAGCAGGCCCTGGATGCGCCGTTCGTCGACCGCCGGGCCGTCCGGCCCGGCGCTGCTAGGGCTGCGGTGCGGGAGCCGGGAGCCCGAGCGCCTGGTGCGCGCCGAACGAGAGCAGCCGCAGCAACCACTCCGCGAACTGGCCGGGTGTCGAGGGGATCCCGGCGTCGAGCCACCACACGACGGCGCCGAGCCCGGCCGCCGCGGTGTAGGCGGCGACGACGTCGACCGGCACCGGCGTGCTGATCCCCGCCGGAAGAACCGCCCGGATGCGCTGGAGGATCAACCCCCGCACGTAGGTCCGCAGGTCGGCGCGAATCTCCTGGGAGCCCCCGGCACCCACGATGCCGCGGTAGAAGCCGGCGTGAGCAGCTACGTGCTCGAGCAACGGGAGGACCGTCGCGGAGGCCCGTTCAAGGGAGTAGCTCGCCAGGTCCGGCGGTGGCGGACTGTCGCGCAGGCTCATGACACCGAACCGCTCCCCCACCACGTCCAGCAGCAGGTCGTACTTGTCCTGGTAGTGGAGGTAGAAGGTGGCCTTCTTCACCATGGCCTGCCGGCAGACCCGGGTGACCGTCACCGGCCTGGTACGACTGCTCCTCGACGACCGCCACCAGGGCCTGCCGCAGCGCTTGACGCGTGGGCCTGACCCGGGGGTCCGGCAGCTGACCGGTTCTCGACACTCGGCCTCCATCACTCGTGTATGCGACCGAATGGCCGGAGGTGTCGCTCGCCGCACCGGGCAGCCGCTGGTGCGCAAAGTCGCAAAGTAGTGACGCGATGTCCTCTTGGCGACGGCTCGTGGCGCGCTTGACTCGAAGACGCCCGGGAAACACTCGTCGCCGACGGAGGGACCACCATGAGCGACGCGGACGGCCCGCACGTGGTCATCGGCGCGAGCGGCCGCACCGGTACCGCGCTCGTACGGGAGCTCGTCCGGCGCGGCCGACGGGTACGGGCGGTGAACCGCAGTGGGCGGATGACGCTGCCGCCCGGGGTGGAGGCCAGCGCCGGCGATGCCACGGACGCCGAGCGGATGCGGGAGGTGTGCCGCGGCGCGGGTGTGGTTTACAACGCCGTCAACGTGCCGTTGGTGGCCTGGCGGGAGAGCTTGCCTGCCGCGGTGGACGGGGTGCTCGCCGGGGCGCACTCGGCCGACGCACGCATGGTGTTCGTCGACGACACGTGGATGTACGGGCGCGTCAACGGACCGATGACCGAGGACCTGCCGCTCCGGCCGGTCAGCTGGAAGGGAGTGTTGCGCGCCTGGCTCGCCGAGCGTGTGCTCGCTGCGCACAGCAGCGGGCGGGTGCGCACGGTCATCGGCCGGGCAACGGAGCTGTACGGGCCGCCGTCGAGTCCGTCCTGGGGCGCAACGTGTTCGGCCCGGCGCTCGGCCGTGGGCCCGCAATGTGGGTCGGGGACATGGATGAGCCACTGGCCCCCATGTTCATCGACGACTTCGCCCACGGCCTGGTGGACCTCGGCGAGCACGACGCCGCGCTGGGCCGGGCTTGGCACCTGCCCACGCCGCCACCGGGAACCGCCCGCACCTTTCTCGAGGAGTTGTTCGGGCAGGCGGGGCGATCGCTGAGGGTGGCGCGGCTGAGCGCCAACGCGGCTCGCGTCGTCGGGGGCGCCTGGCCGGTCGCCCGGGAAGGCGCCGAGATGCTGTACCAGTTCCGCCAGCCGCACTGCGTCGACGCAACCGCTTACCTCGACGCCTTCGGACCTGGTCGGGTCACCCCCTAGAGGGAAGGCATCGAGGCGACCGTCCGCTGGTACCGCAGCGCTCCCCGGCGGCCCCTGACCGCCCTCGGACGATGACCGTCTCTCGCCGTCGGGACGCCGGATGAGCGGGTCGGCGCACCCTGACCGGGACCGTCCGCGCCCACCCCGTTCCCAGCCCACTCCTGTGGTTCCTTCACGGTCGGACAGGCCGTCGCTTCCGCCCCCGTGGTGGTTGACCTCCCCACCGCGCCGTTCGTCGGCGTGAGCACGTTGCTCGGCCTGCTGCTGCCGCCCTCGCGAGCAACCTGGCCAAGGGTGCCGCCTGGCAGGGGTTCGTCCAGATCCGGCTGCGGGACCGACGCGTGCCCATTTCCGCCGTTCGCGGTCCCGAGAGCGGGCGCGCTGGACTGACGAAGGCCGCCCGCCGAGGCGCGTCAGGCGGCGGCCGCCGCCCTTCGGTCAGACGAGATCAGGATCGAGACCCGTAGGCGAGCCTCCGCCGTGCCGGTCGGGACCGGGGGTTGCGGCGGTCGGATCGCCGACGGCGGCTGGCAGCTGCACGAGGTGAGCCTCCGCAATGACTGTTGCTGGGGTCAGGGACCACGGTCCTGCCGGCCGGGAACTTCCATCTCGTCACTTCCGTCCCGCTGAGGCCCCCACCCGACGCGCCGCCCCCCTCGAAGAACGCCAGGACGTCGATCCAGTCCTCGCCGCTGTGAGGATCGTCGTCGGTGCGCCCTTGTGCTCACCGGGGCAGACCCTTCCTCGGCCAGCGACACCAGGCTCGTCTCCGGGCCGACCGGATCACGCGCGGCAGCAAGGACGGTCGACATGGCTCCGAGCGCTGCGGCCACCCCGCCGCGCCACCACCCGCCGTCGCCACTGGAGGTGACATGGGAACGCCTCGTGGAGCCGGGACCGGGCGAGCACACTCCTCTGACAGCCGGTTGACCGGTCCATCGGAGCGGAGGAGGGCCCGTGCGCCTGAGCGCTGGGGAGCACATCGACGCCGCGCCCTCCGACGTCTTCCGGTTCGTCGCCACCGAGCACTTCGCCAACCACCCGAGATGGGACCCCTCGATAATCGACATGACGCAGACCTCGGTCGGGCCGATGGGCCCCGGATCCACCGCGCGGGTGGTCCGGATCCAGGGCGGCAGACGGATCGAGGGGACCGTGACCGTCACTGTCTACCGGCCGCAGACCCACTTCGCCGCCACCGTCGACCACGGATCGTTCCAGCTGAGGCAGGAGGTCCACTGTTCTCCCCGGACGACGGGCGGAACCGACCTGGTCCTGGTGATCGACTCCCGGGCCAGCGGCGCGCTCCGCCTGGTGCTGCCCTTGATGAGGGCACGCTTCACGCGAACCATGCGCGCGAGCCTTCGATCGATCAGAGAGCGCATCGAGGAACGACCGCCTGGCTGACCGCATTGGCAGGTGAGACCGGCGCTCCCGTCATCGTGTCGAGCCGGCTCGGAGCCGTGTGTATGGAGCGTGTCGCCCCTCGGACACTTCGATGTGGGCGATCGCTCACCTCCCGGGCCTGCACAGGTCGCCGTTGTCTTGATCAACCGATGGCCACCGCCCCGGGCCCGGCAACCACCCGCCGGCTCCCGCTGCCGGGCGTACCGGTTCGCGGTCCGACGGCCCGTCTGACGCCGGCGTCGTCCAGCGACTGCCGGTCGCTGGTGCCGAACGCGTGGCCGTCCGCCCTGGAACCGGTCACGGCTGACCGCATGCTTCCGGCGCTGCGGTGAGCGCAGTTCGGCGACCCCCAGGCCTCCGGCTGGATCCGAGGACGGACGGTAGTGTTCGCGAGGTGACCGGCACGGGGCCGATGCTCCGGGAACGCGGCCTGCGGCGGGCGCTGAGGACCATGGGCGCGTTGGTACTGGCGATCCACGGGTTGGTGCACCTGATGGGTGTAGCGCTGCTGTGGCGGTGGGGCCAGCCCGGTGAGCTGCGGTACACGGACGTGCAACCGGAGGCCGGCTCTGTTGCCGGCATGGCTGTCGGCGGGACCTGGCTGGTTGCCGTCGTGCTCTTCCTGCTCACCGCCGGACTCCTGGCCGCCCGTCGGCCGACGTGGCGTCCGGTCGGCTTGCTGGCATCGCTCATCTCGATCGCGGTGCTCCTGCCGTCGGCCTCTCTCGCCTGGGCGGGGCTGATCGTCGACGCGGCGGTGCTCGTCGCCATCGCCTTCGCCGTCGCATCCGCCCACCGGCAGCCGCGGCCCGCCGCCAGGAGCGGCCGATGACCCCTCCCCCGGCCCCGAGGTCCGCCCGCAGGGTCCGGGCCGAGTGGGACCGGCTGGCCGGACGGAGCCGGCCCGCCGAGACCTTCGATCCCGCGGCGGTGGCCGACCTCCCCGCGGCCGCACGCCGGTGGCTGCGGCACGCAATCGCCCCAGGGACGCCGCTGTGGCCGTCGGTGACACTCACCATGCACGGGCAGATCCGGCTCGGAGCCTGGCGACAGTTCACCGCCCAGCAGGTGCTCGCCCCTCCCCACGGCTTCGTGTGGGCAGCCACGGCCCGCCTGTTCGGCGTACCCGTCACCGGCTTCGACCGGTACAGTTCCGGTACCGGACAGATGAACTGGCGGCTCGCGGGGCTGGTCCCCGTGATGACCGCGACCGGACCCGACGTCACCCGCAGCGCCGCCGGCCGCCTCGCCGGCGAGATGGCCCTTGCCCCGACCACCTTCCGATCCGCTACCTGGACACCGGGCCGCGACCAGGACCACGCCGTCGTCACCTGGCGGATCGACGAGCACGAGGAGCGCGCCGAGTTCCACGTCGCTCCCGACGGACGGCTGCTCGGCGTCCTCATGCAGCGCTGGGGCAACCCTGGCGGTGAACCCTTCGGCCGCTACCCCTTCGGCGTGACCATCGAGACCGAGGAAACCTTCGACGGCGTCACCATCGGCTCCCGGCTCCGTGCGGGGTGGTGGTGGGGCACCGACCGGCAGGACGAAGGCGCGTTCTTCCGCGCCACCATCACCGGCGCCCGCTTCTGCTGACGGCCGATCCCACCGCAGGTTGCCGGCGACTGCCCCTTCCTCCCCGCGACCGGCGGCGAGCTCGCGGACCCGGGGCCTCCCCGTCGGTGGGCGGAGGCGGCCTCTGACTGGAGGGCCGGTCGCGTATCGAACCGGTCGTGGGGATTCCGATGACGGTCAGGGTGCCGGCGATGAGTGGGCGTCCCCCCGTGCGACGGCTAAGGGCGCCGCCTCGGATCTCGTGGGCCATCGGGCCGCATCCGACGGGGCCTGGAGACCGGTACACCCGCCGCGGCTGTGATCCAGCGGCTGGCCACGCGCCGCAGCAGCACGACGCGCGCGGAGGCGCTGACGGCGGCGCTGACGGCGGCGCTCTACGTCGGTCTGCCGCTGCTGCTGCTCGTCGTGGGCGGCACCGGGACCGCCGCGTGGCGGCGATCCCGGTGCCGCCTGGAGGGTCTGCGGCGCTCGAGCGGATCGACCGGTGGCGGTCAGGCGTCGCGTCGGCGCAGCGCGACCGCACCGGCGACGAGGGGCACGAGGGCGTAGGCGGCGACGACGAGCACTCCGGTCAGCGGGCTGAGGTCCTTGCCGACGGAGGCCAGGGAGTCCTCGCCGCCGCCGAGGAACGCTCCGGCTGCCGGTACGGGCAGGTAGTCCACCAGTGTCTGCACCCAGCTCAGGTTGATGAACGTCAGCACGCCGGGCAGGAGGAGTAGCACGGTGATCGCCACGGTGATAGCGGCGGCGCTGGACCGCAGCAGAGTCCCGATGCCGAGGGCGAACACCGCGGCGGCGATGAGGAAGTACACCGTGCCGCCGAACACCTGCCAGGTATCCGCGTCGCCGAGGGCGACGGTGCGGTCCTGCCCGGAGAGGATCGGCATCGTCACCACGAAGGCCAGCGCGATCGACACGGCGGCCACCGCGGCGGTGACCGCGGCCAGCGCGAGGGCCTTGGCGGCCAGCACCGGCAGCCTGGTGGGTACCGCGGCCAGGGTCGAGCGGATCATGCCGGTCGAGTACTCGCCGGTGATCAGCAGCGCGCCGAGCACCGCGATGGTCAGCATGCCGAGCTGGAAGCCGCCGGACACCACCTCGGCGCCGGTCAACGCGGCCGTCGCGGCCGCGGTCGCCGGGTCGGCTGCGACGGCGTCGAGGGAGAAGGCCACGGCCAGGGAGACGCCGACGATCAGCGCCACGGTCGCCGCGAGCACCCACCAGGTGGATCGCAGGGACAGCAGTTTGATCCACTCCGCGCGAAGTACGCCGGTGAAGGTCAGGCGTGCCCTCGCGGCCGGTGCGGGAGCAGGCGGCGGAACGGCGGCGACGGGGTCGGGGGCAGCGAGGGTGGTGCTCATCGGTTCGTCTCCTCAGCAGTGGCAGGCATGGCGGTGGATGTCGTGGCAGCGGTGGCGGCGGAGAGGGTGGCGTCGGAGCGGTACTCGACGGCGTCCTGGGTGAGGCTCATGTAGGCCTCCTCGAGGGTGGCGCTGCGCGGGCTCAGCTCGTGCAGCACGATCCCGGCGGCGAACGCGGTCTCCCCGATGGTCTCGGCGTCGACCCCACGGAGCTCGAGCGTCCCGGGCTCGGGCGAGGTGACGACGACGCCCTCGCCTCGAACCAGGTCGGCCAGCTCGCCGGCGCGTGGACTGCGCACGCGGACGGCAGCAGCGGAGACGGAGTCGATGACCTCCTGCACCGGGCCTACGGCGATGATCCGGCCGCGGCCGATGACCAGGAGCTGGTCGGCGGTCTGCGCCATCTCGCTCATCAGGTGGGAGGAGAGGAAGACCGTCCGCCCCTCGTCGGCGAGCGACCGGACGAGCCGGCGCACCCACTGCACGCCTTCGGGATCCAGGCCGTTGACCGGCTCGTCGAGGATCAGGGTGCGGGGGTCCGCAAGCATCGCCGACGCGATGCCGAGGCGCTGGCCCATGCCCAGGGAGAAGCCCCCGACGCGTTTGCCCGCGACGGTGGCCAGGCCGGTCATCTCGATGACCTCGTCCACGCGGGAGGCGGGGATGTTGTGGGTGGCGGCCATGGTGCGCAGGTGGGAGCGGGCGCTTCGGCCGGGGTGGACGGCCTTGGCGTCGAGCAGCGCACCGGCCTCGCTCAGCGGAGAACGGTGGTCGGCGTAGGGCTTGCCGTTGACCGTGACCGACCCGGAGGTGGGCCGGTCCAACCCCATGATCATCCGCATGGTGGTGGACTTGCCGGCGCCGTTCGGTCCGAGGAAGCCGGTGACGGAGCCGGGGGCGATCGTGAAGCTGATGCCGTCGACGGCGATCTTGTCGCCGTAGCGCTTGGTGAGCTCGTGTGCCTCGATCATGACGCTGCCTCTCGGAAGTGCTGCTGGATGGACGAGGTCGTCGGTCCGGGGAGGCGGAGGACGACGTTGCCGCGCTTGTGGCCGGTGTCGACGTAGCGGTGCGCCTCGGCGATGTCGGCCAGGTCGAAGGTGCGGTCCCGGACCGCCCGGTAGGCGCCGGCCCGGGCGAGAGCCACGAGCGCCCGGAGATCCTCGGCGGTGGGCTTGCCGCCGTCGGTGGTGATCCGGTGGCCGGTGCGCCGGCTGCGGATCGGGGCGCGCAGGATCGCGGGCAGGTCGGCGATGACGAGCAGCAGCGCGCCGCCCGGCCGGATCAGGTGCCGGACGCGCTCGTACGGGGCGTTGCCGACGCAGTCCACGATCACGTCGTAGGTGGCGGGATCGGCGGTGAAGTCCTCGGTCGCGTAGTCGATCACCCGGTCGGCTCCCAGTGAGCTCACCAGGTCTCGGTTGGGCCCGCTGCAGACCGCGGTGACGTGCCCGCCGGCGTGCTTGGCCAGTTGCACGGCTGCGGTGCCGACCGCGCCGGAGGCGCCGTTCACCAGCACCGTGGCACCGGGGACGAGGTGCGCCTGCTGCAGGAAGCGGCGGGCGGTGAGGCCGCCGAAGACGAGGGTCACGGCGTCCTCGAACGTCATGTTCGGGGGCTTGTGGGCGACCGCGCCGTCGGGCCGGATCCGGGCGTACTCGGCGTGCCCGCCGAAGGCCGCCCCCAGCATCGCGATCACCTCGTCGCCGGGCGCGAACCGGGTGACGCGGTGGCCGACGGCCTCGACGACGCCGGCGGCGTCCATCCCGAGCACGCGCCGCTTGGGACGGAGCAGGCCGATCCCGGTAGCGGCGAGCAGGCCGAGTCCGCGGGGCACCTCGCGGCTGCGGGCGCGGTGGTCGGCGGCGCTGACGGTGCTGGCGTGCACCCGGATGAGGACGTCGTCCGGCCCCACCGTCGGCCGCGGCACCTCCTCGACGCCGACGGTGTCCGGCCCGCCGAAGCGGCGGTAGACCGCGGCCCTCATCGCTGGTCCTGCCGACCCTGCAGGGCGGCGACGGCGGCCGGCTTGAAGCCCTTGACGACGAGGTAGACGCCGAGGGAGAACTCCCACACCGCGATGGGGAGCGCGCCGAGGAGCGAGGCGGGCGAGGTGCGGTCGTACAGGTCGAAGAAGATCGCCAGATCCGAGGCCAGCAGCAGCGGGGCGCCGATCAGGCCGATGGTCGGGAGGATCCGCGGCACGAGGCCGGAGCGGTACAGGACGGTGCCCAGGCAGAGGGCGTTGAAGACCGGCATGAGGCTCTGGCTGAGCAGGAACGTCCAGTCGTAGGTCGCGGACAGGGTGTGGCCGGCGGTGAGCAGGGACGCCGGGTCCGCGTCGGCGGTGCCGGCGACGTCCTGCCGCAGGGTGACCAGGGTGAGCACGCTGACGACACCGACGATGATGAGGGCGCCTTCGACGACCCGGGAGGCTACGAACCCGAGCGCGGCGGTCTCGCTCTGCCGCCGCGCGACGCGGAACAGCACCACGGCGGTGCCGATGCCGGCCAGGGCGACGACGACCTCCGACAACGCCGCCCAGAGCACGCCGGCGTCGCTGCCGGCGCCGAGGACGAAGTCGTCCTCCTCCCGCACGTCCTGGTACATCGCGAGGGTCGGAACGGACACGAAGGTGAGCAGGTAGAGGATGCCGGCGGCGCGGGAGGTGCGCCGCATCGGATCGGTGGGGACGATGGTCGTCGGTGCGGGTGGGGTGGTCGTTGCCATCGCGATCTCCTGGTGGGTGCTGGCCGCAACGGGTGCGCGGTCGTCGGATCAGTGGCTGTCGAGGCGGGTGACCGAGACCAGGGCCAGGCCCAGGTCCCGGATGCGGGTGAGGACGCCGTGCAGCGCGGCCTGGTCGGCAACCGGGCCGGACAGGACGGTGGTGCCGTCGTCGGCCGCGGTGAGGCTCAGGCCGTCGAACCAGGGAGCCCAGCGGGGGCCTAGTCGGCCCTCGATGCGGATCTCGTAGCACCCCCCGTCGGAGAGACCGAGGTGCCGGTTCTCCGCCATCGCCGACCTCCTGGCCGCTCCGGGCCGGGAAGGTTCCCGGTCGCCGCTCCGGCGTCTGCTCGGTACGGCACGGAACGTAGGAAGCCGGAGGGTGAGTGCGGATCACCATGTGTGGTGATCCGGGTGGTGAACCGGGCCGTCAGGAGGCCGGCCGGCGCCGACCGCGGCAGCCCGCCGCAGCGCTACGGGGCGATCGCGCGAGTCCGGTGGGCGGTCGGCGCGAGCAGGCCGAGCTCCTGCCCGCGGCGGACCGCCGCGCGGCGGTTGTTCACGCCGAGTTTGGCGTAGAGGTTCTTCGTGTGGGTGCGGACGGTGTTCACCGAGACGAACAGCCGGCGGGCGATGTCCGGGCCGTCCAGATCGGTGCCCAGCAGCCGCAGCACGTCGAGCTCACGGGCCCTGAGCGGTTCGACCAGGGATCGTCGGCCGGCAGCCGCGCCGTCCTGGTCCGGACCTGCGGCGAGGAGTCGGTGGAGGTAGGGGCTCGTGCCCGCCCGGGCGGCGAGGGCTTCCAGCAGCGGGATCAGCTTCTCCCCCTCGTCGAGGAAGACCCGGACGTACCCCTCCGGCTGGGCGAGCGCCACGGCCCGGTCCAGGGAGGCGAGCGCGCGTGGGGTGTCGCCGCCGGCCTGCTGCGCCCTGGCCAGCAGCAGGGACAGCTCGATCACGCTCCCTCTCCGCTTCCCTTCCTCGGCCGCGTGCGTCAGCCGCTCCAGGAGCCCGGTCGCCTGGGCGAGGCTGCCCGGGTCACCCGAGAGTTCGTGTCGTGCCAGCAGGACACGGGCGAGCGTGGTGTGCTCGAACTCGCGCAGGTAGGACAGGTCGTCCCGGGGCGACAGCCGGCGCTCGCACGCCCAGCCGAACGCCTCGCCCACCCGGCCCTGCGCCAGCCACATCCGCGCCCGCAGCGCGGGGATCGGGCGGACGTCCGGGAACATGTCGCCGACATACAGGCGCTCGGCCTCGTCGAGCAGGTCGACCGCGCCCGCCAGGTCGCCCTCCGCCGCCCGCAGCCGCGCCGTCGCGACCCTGCTGCGGTGCCGGTTCTGCGGCAGGCCGGCGCCCTCCCCCAGAGCGGCGCTCACGGCCAGGTGTTCGCGCGCGACGTTCAGCTCGTCGCGTTCGAGGTGGAGCTCGCTCAGCCCCACGTGCATGTCGGCCGCTCCGCGCAGCACGGACCCGCCGTGCCGCACCGCGGCCGTCAGCCCGGACCGGTAGGTGGCCTCGGCGTCCCGGAGCCTCCCGCGCGCCAGCTCGATGTCCGCCACCGCGAGCGAGACGCCCAAGGTGTCCGAGTGGTGACCGGCCCGGTGCAGCTGCGCACGGGACTCGCTCCACCAGCGGTTCGCGGCGTCGAGGTCACCCCCGGTCCAGTACGCCAGTCCGAGCAGCCCGGCCGCCGAGCCGCGCACCAGGTGCTCGTCGTCCCCGGCGAGGTCGAGGACGCGCTGGGCGTGGGTCATAGTGGCCTGCAGGTCGCCGGTCAGGCGGGCCTGGGCGGCGCGGTACACGGCGACCTGGCCCCGGACGGCTCGGAGGACGGCGTCGTCGGCTCCGGAGCCGCCTGGCTCCCGGGCGCCGGCCGCGTCCAGCCAGCGTTCGGCGTCGCGCAGGTGCTCTTCGACGCCGTCGAGTTCGCCGTGGACCAGGATCGCGCCGGCGTATCCCGCGCGGAGCAGCGGCCGGTCACGGAGCACCTGCTCCGGCAGCTGCTTGAACCAGTGGCGGAGCGTGGTCTCCTGGCGGTTCTGCCGGGCCGCCGGCATGGCCAGCTCCACCAGGTCGGCCGCCCGTTCGGGGTCGCCACCGGCCAGCGCGTGCCGGATCGCCTCGGCGGGTTCGCCGTGCTGGGCGAACCAGTCGCCGGCCCGCCGGTGCAGCTCCGGGACGGCTTCGGGCTGTTCGGCCAGCAGCCGCGCGTGCAGCACGTCGGCGAACAGGTGGTGGAACCGGTACCAGTGGCGGCGGTCGTCCAGCGGGACCAGGAACAGGTTCGCGCGCTCCAGGGCCTCCAGCATCGACGTGCCGCCGTCCCGGCCGACGACGACGTCGCACAGCGGGCCGCTGAGCCGGCGGAGCACGGCCGTCCGCAGCAGGAAGTCCCGTACGTCACCGGGTTGGCGCTCCAGCACCTCCTCGACCAGGTAGTCGACGACGTAGCGATCGTCGCCGGCGAAGCCGGCGATGAAGCCGGCGACGTCGTCGCGGCCCCGCATCGACAACGCCGCGAGCTGCAGCGCGGCGATCCACCCCTCGGTCCGCGTGTCGAGCGCCGCGACGTGCTCCGGGCTCACGGCCAGGCCCATCGCGTCGGTGAGGTACGTGGCCGTCTCCCCGGCCGTGAAGCGCAGGTCCGCTGCACGGACCTCGACCAGTTCGCCGCGCGCCCGAAGTCGGGCCAGGTGCAGGGGCGGGTCGGCGCGGGTGGCGATCACCAGGTGGACGTGGGGCGGCAGCCGCTCGAGCAAGAAGGTCATCCACTCGTGCACGACCCGAGCCGTGACGAGGTGGTAATCGTCCAGGACCAGCACCACGTCGCCCGGCACGGCGTCGAGGTCGTTGACGAGGGCGACGAGCACCTCGTCCATGGCCGCGTGCGGCTCCTGCAGGAGCGCGAGCGCGCCGGTGCCCACACCGGCGACCGCGGTCTGCAAGGCGGAGACGACGTAGGTCCAGAAGACGGTCGGATCGTCGTCCCGCTCGTCGAGCGACAGCCAGGCGATCGACCTCCCATCGGCGGCGGCCAGCCACTCCGTGAGAACGGTGGTCTTCCCGAATCCGGCGGGCGCCGAGACGAGCGTCAGAGCCGCCTCGTCACCGCGACCCAGGCGCTCGCTCAGCCGCGACCGCGCCACCAAGCCGCGCCGCCGCCGGGGGACGTTCAGCTTCGTGCTGAGCAGCGGGCCCATCCCGACCACCACCCTCGCGAGGTCGCGCCCCGACGCCGACGACTCCGGTCACCGCCACACCGTCGGCGCAGGGGACACATCGTGTCAGCGGCGTCCGGCGGTGTCGACGGGCTTCCGTCCTCCCATCGCGGTGCTCACGTGCCGGCGGCCCCTCGCCTCGGTGCGATGGGACTCCGTCGTTCCGCCGCCTGTCGAGCAGGCAGCGCCCCGGCCACCCCCTGTCCCCGGCGGGTGGCCGGGGCGGCGGCAGCGTCGTGCGCCCCAGGGCGGGCCCCAGGACCTGACTCCCGACTCCAGCTGTGCGGCCGCCGCTCGGCCGACAGGATCGGCCTGATCAAAGGCACACCGCTGGCGGCGGTCACCAGTCGGGTCGCCGGGCCGCGCAGCATCAGCACGAACAGCGACACGACGAGGGCACCGAGTACCAGCCCGTCCACCACGTCGTGCGGGTAGTGCACCCCGAGGCCCACGCGGGCGGCAGCGACCCCCAGGGCGAGCAGCGTGGCGACCGGCCACCAGCGGGGGATCCTCCAGATCAGGGCAGCGGCCAGAGCCGCCGCCAGGGTTGCGTGGTTGCTCGGCAACGACCAGTCGCCGACGGGCGGGCACTCGGCGATGGCGTCGAGGCCGGGGACCGTGCGGCACGGGCGGTCCTGGGCGACCAGCGCCTTCACCAGCTCGCTGACTCCCAGGGCCACCAGCACGCCGACACCGCCCACGACCGCGGTGGCCACCGGACGAGGCCCGCGAGCACGCGCCTGCCACGCCGAGGCCGCGAGCAGCAGTGCCAGCAGCACCAGTCCGCCCTCGCTCGCGCCGGCCAGTGCGTGCTGCCCCCACGTAGGCCAGTCCGCGACCGCGCCGGCGGCGGATCGAGCGGCCTGGGAGCTCGGGGTGTCGTTGGTCAGGAGCAACACGGCGGCCCCGCCCAGCAGCAGAATCGGGGCTGCAACCGGCCGCACCGTCGTCCAGTTCGTCGTCATGACGCCGATGTTCCGCACGACGATGGCCGGACGGGTCGTGCGCCGGGACCGACCCCCCGGTCCTCCTCGAGGAGGAGACGGGCCTCGACCTCCTCCTGCAGACCCACGCGCAGATCCCTCCGTCCGGCCGATGGCCGGGCGCGCATCCGCCTCGACGATTCATGGCGCCGCAGGAGCTGCGGCACCCACGGACCACCGAGGAGGGATCGTGACAACGGTCCAGCAGGGGACGACCGCAGCCGACGTGTTGGCGGCCGCTCACACGTACGCCGCTCGCGGAGCGGCGCTGAGCAAGGTGTACGGCGAGGGCGACACGCGGGTCGTCGCCCTCGACACCGTCGACGTCGCGTTCCGCCGCGGTCAGTTCACCGCGATCATGGGCCCCTCGGGGTCCGGCAAGTCGACGCTGATGCACTGCATGGCCGGTCTGGACAGCCTGACCTCCGGCCAGGCGTGGATCGGCGAGACCGAGATCAGCGCCCTGGACGACAAGGGCCTCACCCGGCTGCGCCGGGACAAGGTCGGCTTCATCTTCCAGGCCTTCAACCTGCTGCCCACGCTGACCGCGCTGGAGAACATCACGCTGCCCATGGACATCGCCGGTCGCACCCCCGACCAGGCCTGGCTGGATGGTGTCATCGACGCCGTGGGCCTGCGGGAGCGGCTGGGACACCGGCCGACCGAGCTGTCCGGCGGGCAGCAGCAGCGCGTCGCCTGCGCCCGCGCCCTGGCGAGCCGGCCGGACATCATCTTCGCCGACGAGCCCACCGGGAACCTCGACTCCCGCAGCGGCGCCTCGGTGCTCTCGTTCCTGCGCACCTCCGTGCGCGAGATGGGCCAGACCGTCGTGATGGTGACCCACGACCCGTCGGCAGCCTCCTACGCCGACCGGGTGCTGTTCCTGGCCGACGGGCGCATCGTCGACGAGATGGCGGCCCCGACCGCCGACCGGGTCCTCGAGCGCATGAAGGCCTTCGACACCGCCGGCCGCGGCGCCACCGAGGCGATCTGAGATGTGGCGGACCACCTGGCGCAGCCTGATGGCGCACAAGCTGCGGCTCGCCTTCTCCGGACTCGCCATCGTGCTCGGCGTCGCCTTCGTCGCCGGAACCATGATCTTCACCGACACCCTGAACCGGACCTTCACCGCGCTGTTCGAGAGCACCGCTGCCGACGTGAGCGTCGAGCCCGCGGCGGCCTTCGAGGAGGGCGTCAACGGCCCCAGCGGCACCACCGCCCACCTGCCCTCGGCGTTGGTGGAGCAGGTGCGCGCCGTCGACGGCGTGGCCGCGGCGGAGGGGTATGTGCAGACAGAGGGCGTCTACGTCCTGGACCGGGACGGCGATGTGCTCGACACCGGCGGTGCACCGGGTGTGGGCGTCAGCTGGTTCGACGACCCGGACCTGTCACCGAGCGAGCTCACCGACGGGCGGGCACCGGCTCGCGACGGCGAGGTCGCGCTCGACGCGGCGACGGCCGAGGAGATCGGCTACACCGTCGGCGACCGCGTCACCCTGCTCACCCCGGGCCCGCGCATCGAGGCCGAGGTCGTCGGCATCTTCACCTTCGGCGAGGACGGCGGTCTGGCCGGTGCCTCCCTGACCGCGTTCCACCTGGGCACCGCGCAGACGCTCCTCGGACTGGGGGACGACTTCACCGGCATCAACGTGCTCGCCGCCGACGCGGTGTCCCACGACGAGCTCCGGAACCGCATCGCCGCCGCCCTGGGTGACGACTACGACGTGACGACCGCGCAGGAGCAGGCCGACGAGCAGTCAGCGGCGCTGGAGGACGGGCTCTCCTTCATCACCGTGCTGCTGACGGCGTTCGCCGGCATCGCCCTGTTCGTGGGGTCGTTCATCATCCTCAACACCTTCTCCATGCTCGTCGCCCAGCGCACGCGGGAGCTGGCGCTTCTGCGCGCCCTGGGGGCCGGCCGCGGACAGGTGACCCGATCGGTGCTCACCGAGGCCCTCGTCATGGGCATCCTCGGTTCGACGCTGGGGCTGCTGGGTGGGTTCGGCATCGCCTCGGCCCTGCGGGCGCTGTTCGGGAGCTTCGGCCTGACGCTGGACGGGAACCTGGTCCTCTCGGCGGGCACCATCGCCTGGTCCTACGCCGTCGGCGTCGTGGTCACGCTGGTCGCGGCGTACCTGCCCGCCCGCAGGGCGGCCGCCACCCCTCCGGTCGCGGCCATGCGCGACGACCACGTGGCGGCGGAGCGCTCGCTGCGCCGGCGCGCCCTCACCGGTTCGGTGCTGGCCGTCGTCGGTGCCGGTGCACTGGTCACCAGCCTCCTGGCCGACGGCGGGAGCGCCGCCCAGCTGGTCGGGTTCGGCGGGCTGAGCCTGGTCCTGGCCGCCATCGCGCTGAGCCCGGTCCTGGCGCGGCCGTTCGCCCGGTCGGTGGGGGCCGTCCTGCCCCGGGTGTGGGGAACGACCGGGCACCTCGCCCGGGAGAACGCCCAGCGCAATCCCCGCCGGACGGCGGCCACGGCATCGGCCCTGATGGTCGGCCTCGCCCTGGTGACGGCGTTCAGCATCCTCGGCGCGTCGACCAACGCCTCGGTCGACAAGCTGATCGGCACGGCGCTGCGAGCGGACTTCGTCGTCTCGACCTCGGTGGGTCAACCCTTCACCCCGGAGGTCGCCGACCGGCTCCGCACGATCGACGGGGTCGAGGCCGTCACCCAGGAGCGGTTCGGCCAGGCCATGCTCGACGGGCAGGGAACCCTGGTCGCGGCGATCGACCCTGCAACGCTGGACAGCACGGTGCTGCTGGACTACCGCGACGGCAGCAGCGCAGGCCTCGCCGGCCGGGGGCTGGTGGTCGACGAGCCGACGGCGGACAGCCACGGCTGGGACGTCGGTGACACCGTGCAGATGGTGACGGCCACCGGGGACACAGCACAGCTGACCGTCGGCGGCGTCTTCGCGGCCAACCAGGTGATCGCACCGGCGGTCGTGTCGCTGGAGACCTTCGCCGTCACCGGTGGTGCGGAGCTGGACCGGTACGTCTTCGTGGACGTCGCGGACGGCGCGGACACCGCGTCCGTGCGATCGGCCATCGAGACGGCGATCGACCCCTACCCGGTCGTGACCCTCAAGGACCGCGACGAGTTCGCCGGCGAGCAGAAGGGGCAGGTCGACCAGATCCTGATGCTGATCAACGCCCTGCTGGTGCTGTCGGTGCTGATCGCCGTCCTGGGCATCGTCAACACCCTGGCGATGTCGGTGCTCGAGCGGACCCGCGAGGTGGGCCTGCTCCGGGCGATCGGCATGACCCGCGCCCAGCTGCGCCGGATGGTCCGGCTCGAGTCGGTGCTCATCTCGGTGTACGGGTCGGTGCTGGGGCTCGCGCTGGGCGCGCTGATCGGGATCGGCCTCAGCCGGGCGCTCGCCGACCAGGGCATCTCGGAGTTGGTCGTCCCGGGCGGGCGGCTGGTCCTCTTCCTCGCCATCGGCGCCGTGATCGGCGTCCTGGCCGCCGTCTGGCCGGCCCGGCGCGCGGCGCGGATGCAGGTGCTCGACGCCATCGCCACCACCTGATCGGGCAGCAACGGCCAGAGGGGCGCCCCGCACGGGACGCCCCTCCGGTGCCTGTCTCAGGCGGCCAGAGGGATGCGCGCGACGACGCGGGTGCCGCGGTCGGGGACGCTGTCCACGTGCACCGTCCCGCCGCAGAGCCTCGCCCGCTCCTGCATCGTCCGCTGCCCGTGGCCCCCGGCCCGACGGGCGGCGGGGTCGAACCCGCAGCCGTCGTCGGTGACGGTGAGGACGAGTTCGGAGCCACGCACGCCCAGGGCGACGGCCGCCGCGGAGGCGCCGGCGTGCTTGAGGCAGTTGTGCAGCGCCTCCCCCGCGATCCGCACCAGGTGCTGGGTGGCCTCGGCCCCCACGGGCGGCACCGCGTCGTCCAGCTGCAGCCGCACCGGCAGCCCGTGGCGTGTGGTGCAGGTGGTCGCCAGCTGGCGCAGCGCCTCCGGCAGGTCGACCGGCGGCTCGGAGTGGTGCCCGCGCATCCCGGAAACCATCTGCCGGAGCTGGGAGACCGCCTCCTTGGACAGGGCCTCCAGGTCCCGCGCGGCCTCGGCCACCACCTCGGGAGCGCCCGCGGCCAGCCCCCGCTGGATCGCCTGCGCTCGTGCGTGGATGGAGAACAGGGCCGCGCTCACCGAGTCGTGCAGGTCCCGGCCGAGCCGGTGCCGTTCCAGCTCGGCGGCGTGCGCGGCGGCCTGCTCCCGCAGTTGCTCGTCGGCCAGCGCCACCGACGCGTGCGCCCCCAGGGCCGACCACGAGGTCAGCTCCGCCTTCGTGGGCGCGGTGACGGTGACCGGCAGGAGCAGGACGAGGGCGCCGACGATCTGCCCGCCCCGGTGCAGCGGCACCTTGACCGACCCCTCCCACGCCAGTCCGGCGGTCAGTTCGGCGATGATCGACGTCGACGGCGACGCGGCCAGCCGGGACCGGCCGTCGGACAGCAGCATCAGCCGCCCCGTCGTCAGCTGGTCACCGCCGGGCAGATCCGCCAGCCGCAAATGGGCAGCCCGCACTGCGTCGTCGAGCTGCTCGGGCAGTCCGGCGCCGGCGCCGAGGGCGAGCCGGCCGTCGGGGCACTCCACGAGCACCAGGCAGGCCACCGCGCGCGACCGCGCGACGGCCTCCTCGGCCAGGGAGTCCAGCACCTCGCCGACCGACCCGCCCTCGGCGATGCGGGCGGCCGCCGCGCCCAGGGCCACCGCGTCCTGCCCGGCGCTGGCCAGCCCGAAGGTGGGGTGGAAGATCGCCGGGGCGAGTTCCTTGCCGCCCGCGTGCAGGACCGAGCCCGACCACGTGATGCCGACCTCGCGGCCGTCCGGCCGCACGATCGTGTTGGCGTAGAAGCCGGTGTCGCCGTCCCGCTGGTCGTGCTCCAGGGCCAGGAGGTACGCCCGCTCGTGTTCCGGGAACGACAGCAGGTAGTCCTCGCCCTGCAACTCGGCGAACGAACGCCCGACGAGGCGGCAGCCGCTGGGGTTCAGGTACACCCACCGGTGGTCGTCGCCGGTCACGCAGACGCCGTAGCCGGAGGTCTCCAGCATCTCCACCAGCGCGTCCAGCCCCAGCTCCCGCAGGACGGCGGCGCCGGCGGACTCGAACCCGCTGCCCGGTGCGGCGGGGAGGTCGTCGACGCCCGGGTCCACCCCCGGCACCTCTCCCACGCCAGCGGGTCGCCTCGTGTCGTCGGCGGTCGCGCTGTCGGTGCTCCACACGGCTGGACAGGCTACCGAGCTACCAGCCGCCGGTGAGCGGTTCTCGACCTCCTCCTCCGAGAGGAGGAAAGCGGGGCGGACCGGTCCTCGAGGAGGAGTCGTCCGGCCCGCGGAGTGACCTACCGTTCCGGACGTGCGACGACTGGCCGCTGCGGCGGTGGACTTCCTGCGGCGGCACGCGGCGCGGCTCGATGCCGCGCTCGGCGCACTGGTCGCCGCGCTCGGTGTCCTGTCGCTCTGGTCGACCCCGGCGCTGGCGACGTTCGACTACCGGGAACCGGACGCGTTCGGTGTCGGGCTGACCCTGCTCGCCGGCGCGGCCGTCGCCGTGCGGACCCGCTGGCCCGTGCCGGCGCTCCTCGTCGCCTGCGGCGCGTCGCTGATACCGCTCCAGCTGGGCTACCCGCAGAGCGTGGCCACCTTCGCACCGCTGCTCATCCTGTACACGGTCGCCGCCCGGCGGCCGGTGTCGGTGAGCGCGCCGGCCGCAGGGTTCGTGTACCTGCTGGTAGGACTGCTCCTGGTGGTAGGGCCGATGGAGCCCACCCTGGCCGACTGGGTCAGCAACAGCTTCATGATCGTCGCCGTCTGGGCCGTCGGCCGGTCGGTGCGCAGCCACCGGGCCGAGAGCGCCGGCCGCGAGGAGCGCAACAGGGCCCTGTTCGAGGCGCGCGAGGCCCGTGCGCGAGCCACGGAGGTGGACGAACGGGCAGGGATCGCCCGGGAGATGCACGACCTGGTCACCCACGGCATCACGGAACTGACCGTGCAGACCTCGGCGGCCCGACGGCTCCTGCGCGACGACCCGGACACCGCAGAACAGCTGCTGGCCGACGTGGAGAGCAAGGGCCGCGACGCCATCGCCGAAATGCGCCGGGTCCTGGACGTCCTGCGGCCCGCCGAGGATGCAGCGGCGCTGCGACCCCAGCCCGGTCTCGCCGACCTCGAGGCCCTCCTCCACGACGCGCGCGCCGAAGGCATGGAGGTCCAGCTGCTGGTCAGCGGCACGCCCGCTGACGTCGAGCAGGGGGTAGGCCTGACCGCCTACCGGATCGTCCAGGAAGCCCTGCGGAACATTCGGCAGCACGCCGGGCGGGCCACCGCCCGAGTCACGCTCGACTGGAGACAGGGGTGCCTGTGCCTGGCTGTCGAGGACGACGGCCGCGGCGCCCTGAGCTGGTTCGCCGACTCCTCGCCCGACGGCCACGGTCTGAACTCGCTCCGCGAGCGCGTCGCGGCCTATGGCGGCAGCCTGCGGACCGGCCCTCGCCGCGGAGGCGGCTTCACCGTCACCGCCAGCCTCCCGACGACCACCCGGAGCCAGTCATGACGATCCGCGTCCTGCTCGTGGACGACCAGCCGCTGCTCCGTACGGGCTTCCGCCTGATCCTCCAGACCGAGTCGGACATCGAGGTCGTCGGCGAGGCCGCCGACGGTGAGGTCGCCCTCGCCCAAGCCCGCGCACTGCACCCTGATGTCGTCCTCATGGACATCCGCATGCCGCGGATGGACGGCGTCGAGGCCACCCGTCGGCTCGGCGAGCTCGACACCCCGCCACGCGTGCTGGTGCTGACGACCTACGACCTCGACGAGTACGTCGTCGAGTCACTCCGTGCCGGGGCGTCGGGGTTCCTGCTCAAGGACGTCCCCGCCGACGACCTCGTCGAGGCCGTCCGCGTCGTCCACCGTGGCGAGGCCGTCGTCGCCCCCCGGGTCACGCGCCGCCTGCTCGACCGCTTCGCCCGGCAGCTGCCCGCCACCACGACGACCGCGCCGGCCCCCCTCGCCCAGCTCACCGAACGCGAGCACCAGGTCCTGCTGCTCGTGGCACGAGGGCTGTCCAACGCCGAGATCGCCAGGGAACTCGTCCTCAGCGAGACGACGGTGAAGACCCACGTGAGCAACGTGCTCATGAAGCTGGGCCTGCGCGACCGGGTCCAGGCGGTCGTGCTCGCATACGAGCGCGGGCTCGTCACGCCGGCCGGCTCCTGAGTACGAGCTCCACCTCGGGCGGTCCTCCTCCGGGAGGAGTTCGGAACGGGACGTCCGGAGGACGACCGAGCGGCGCTCCGCTCCTAGCGTCGGGACCGAGCGGGGCACCCTGCCCTGCCGCGAGCCACGGAGCCCCCATGCCCGCCGCGATCCACGTCTCCGACGACACCCTCACCGTCCGGCTCCCCCGCTTCAGCAGGATCGCCGGCCTGCTCCCATCAGGTCGTCCCCCGCTCGGCGATCACCAGCGCCGAGGCCGTGGCCGACGGGCTCACCGCCGCCCGCGGCCTGCGTGCACCCGGGCTGGGCATCCCCGGTCGACGGATGGTCGGCACCTGGCGCGGCCGCGGCGCCCGGCGCCTCGTCGACGTCCGCCGTGGCCAGCCGGCCCTCCGTCTGCGCCTCCAGGGGCACCGGTACGACGAACTGCTCATCGGCCACGACGACGCAGCTGCACTCGCCGTACTGCTCACCACCCTCCGCTGACTTCCCCACCCTGCACGGAGGACGCTTCGATGCAGGCGTTGACGGACAAGGAGATCCGGCGCTCGTTCGTCAACTGCTCCCGCAGCGAGGCGCTGGCCATGACTCTGCCCGGCAGTCTGGACGACGTGCCCTGGGACGAGCGCGAGTTCCTCGGCTGGCGAGACCCCCGAGCGCCACTGCGCGGATACGCCGTCTGGTGGCGCGACGGCCGGCCATTGGGCATCGCGCTGCGCGCCGCCGACACCAGCATGTCCAGCCGGTCGGCCGCGATGTGCCTGCTCTGCCAGAGCACTCAGTCCGGCGCCGACATCTCCCTGTTCACCGCCCGGCGAGCCGGCGAGGCCGGACGCAACGGCAACACCGTCGGCCAGTACATCTGCGCAGACCTGGGCTGCTCCCGACGGGTCAGGACCGACATCCCCCCGTGGCTGCAGACCCGTGACCCCGAGGTGATCTCCGAACGGGCGACAGCCCTGCAGACCCGGTTGGACGGCTTCGCCGACCACGTACTGCGCGCGATCTGACGGAGTCGGAGGCCTGACGGCGCCCGTCACCGCCCGACCCCGTCTGCCCGTCCTCACTGCCCGTTCCCCTCCCCGGAAGGACCTGCCATGTCCTCGAGCACCGTGCTGGCCCTGGCCCCGCTGCTCCTGCTCGCCGTCGGTGTCGTGGCCTACGCGCTGGCTGACCTCGTCCGCTTCCCGAATCCGCGGTGGCTGCCGCGGTGGGGGTGGGCGCTGATCTGCTTGTTCTCCATCCCCTTCGGCGCCGTCGCCTACCTCGTCGCCGGGCGTCAGCAGCGATGAGCGCCCGTACTCCGCTCGCGGCGAGCCTGGCCCACCGCCCGGCGGTCGACCCCGGCCACCCGTGGGCGATCAGCACCGCCGGCCTCACCCGCAGCTACCCCGGTGGCGCCGGCGTGCACGGCGTCGACCTGCTCGTCCCCCGGGGCAGCGTCTACGGCATCGTCGGCCCCAACGGCGCCGGCAAGACCACCCTGCTGTCCATCGTGACCGGGCTTCGCCGCGCCGACGCCGGTTCCGTCACCACGGCCGTACCGGTCGAGCGCATCGCCGTCTGCCCCGACGTGCCCGACCTGGAGCCGTGGCTGACCGCCGCCGAGGCCGTCGAGCTCGCCCGCTCGTTGAGCGCCCCTCACCTCCCGGCCGCGCGCGTGCACGAGGCGCTGTCCCACGCCGGCCTCGGCGACGCCGCGTACCGCCGGGTCGGTGGGTTCAGCCGTGGCATGCGGCAGCGGGTGGGCCTGGCCGCTGCCCTGGTGACCGACCCGGAGATCCTGGTGCTCGACGAGCCCACCAGCGCCCTGGACCCGGCCGGCCGGGCGGGGATGCTCGACCTGATCGCCGGGATGGCCGGCGACCGCACGGTCATCCTGTCCACGCACATCCTCGCCGACGTCGAGCGGGTGGCCGACACCATCGGTGTGCTGCGCGACGGTCGGCTGCTCTACCAGGGGGCCACCGCCGACCTGCTCGCCGACCACGCCCGCCCCGCCTGGACGGTGCGGCTGCGCGACGGCGCGGACCGGGCCGGGGCGGCCCTCGAGGACCAGCCCTGGGTCACGCGGGTGACCAGCCCCGCGCGGGGCGTCCTCCGCGTCGACGTCACCAGCGCCCACTCCGCGGAGATCGGGCTGGTGCCCGCGCTGGCCGCATGCGGCGCCCGGATCGTGGCGATCGAGCCGCACACCGCCGACCTGGAGACCGCGTTCCTGTCCCTGACCACCACCCGGGAGAACCCGTGACCGCAACCACGAGCCGTCCACCGGCCGCTTCCGGCGTGCACCGCAAGGCCGGGACCATCCGGCCGCTCGGGCTGTGGCGGCTGGAGTGGCTGCGCCTGACCCGCACCCGACGGTGGATCGGGTTGGCTGCTCCCTTCCTCTTCTTCGCGTGCACCGGCCCGCTGCTGGCCCGCTACGCAGACGAGCTCCTGTCCGCGGTCGGCACGGCCGGGAACATCACCGTGCGGGCCACCGCGCCCACGCCCGCCGACGCCATGGACGGCTACACCGGCAACGCGCTCCAGCTGGGGCTTCTCGCGGCGCTGGTCCTCGCCGCCGCGGCGCTGACCGTCAACGCCCACCCCACACTCGCTGTCTTCTACCGCACCCGCGTGCCTTCCGCCGCCCGGCTGGTCCTCCCCCGCTGGACGGTGGTCACCGGCGCCGCCGTGGCCGCCCACGCGGCCGGCACCGCCCTGGCGGTGTACGAGACCGGCGTCCTGATCGGCCTGCCCGACATCCCGGCCGTGCTGACCGGGTGGGCACTGAGCTCCCTGTACCTGGTCTTCGCCCTCGCAGTCACCGCCGCGGTCGCCACGCGCGCCCGAAGCACGCTGTCGGCCGTCGCGGTGACTCTCGCCGTCGTCCTCGCCCTACCGCTGCTCGCCGCGATCCCGGCGCTGCAGCCGTGGATGCCCTCGGCTCTCGCCGGTGCCCCCACCGCGCTCCTGCAGGGCGCCGACACGGGCGACTACCTGCGTGCCGCGCTCGTCGCCACCCTCGCCACTGGCGCGGCGCTGCTGCTCGCCGTCCGCGGCGTGGCCCGCCGGGAGCTCTGATCCCGTCACGCCCGACTGCGTCGGCGCCGGGCACGGGCTTCAGCGGGTGAGCATCACCTGGTCGACGTAGCACCAGCGCCACGACTCGCCAGGCTCGCGTGACTGCGCGAGCGGATGGGCGGTCTCGCGGAAATGAGCGGTGGCGTGCTTGTTCTTCGACTGGTCGCAGCAGCCGACCTTCCCGCAGACCAGGCACATGCGCAGGTGCACCCAGGCGTCACCGGTCTTCAGGCAGTCCTCGCACCCGTCGGCGCTGGGCGAGACGTCGCGCACGGCGTCCAGGTGGCTGCAGGTGCCGCGGCGGCGCAGGAACCACGGCAGCCGGCCGCGCAGCGCGGTGGCGAGGGTCATCGCCGGCTCTCCCCCGTGTCGACGAGCAACCGGAGGACCGGTGCGATGGCGGAGGCGGGACCGGCTGGAACGGTCATGACGGTCATCTCCTCGGGCGTCGCGACGTGACGACGCGGACGATCCGGCGGGTACGGATGCGATCCGCTGACCGCGGGCAGGAGGGGCCGACGGGCCAGCGAGATCCGGCAGAGTAGAGGGCATGTCCCAGTCGTCGGAAGCCCTTCCGGGGGCGGTCCTGGTCGTCGTCCCGGACGACAGCGTCCGAAGAGGTCTGGTCGCCGACCTGTCCGCCCACCTCGGCGCCGAACGGGTGCTCGCTGCGGCCACCGGCGAGGTGGCCACGGACCTGCTCGTCGAACGGTCCCGGACCGTGGCTCTCGCGCTGGTGGCCAGCCGACTGCCCGGCGGGCAGGGGCCGGCCCTGCTGGCCGAGATCCGCCACCGGTTCCCCGGGGTGCGACGTGTCCTGCTGTCCGCCGCGTACGTCACCGACCCCGCGCAGTACGACGAGGGCGAGCTGGTCCGCGGCGCGCTCGCCAGCGGCGACGCCCACGCAGCCGTTCCGCACCCGTGGCGCCCCGCGGCAGACCGCCTGCACCCACCAGTGGACGACCTGATCGAGGAATGGCAGTTGGACCAGCTGATGGCCGTGCAGACCATCACGGTGGTGTGTGCGCCGACCTCGGCGCGCGGCAACGAACTGCGCGACCTGCTCACCCGCAACGGCCTGCCGCACGAGTGGCTGGACCCGGGATCCGGGCGTGGCAGCCTGCTGCGCGGACATCACGCCGCGCGCCCGGACCAGGTGCTGTTGCTCTTCCACAACGGAGCTGTGCTCCTCGACCCGGAGCCGCGCCAGGTGGCCGACGCGCTCGGTGCCCGGACCACTCCTGCCCGCGACCGCTACGACCTCGTCGTCGTCGGCGCAGGACCGGCCGGTCTGGCCGCTGCGGTCTACGGCGCGTCGGAGGGACTGCGCACCCTCGTCCTGGAGTCGCAGGCCTACGGCGGCCAGGCTGGCACCAGTTCCCGGATCGAGAACTACCTCGGTTTCCCGAGCGGCATCAGCGGCGGCGCGCTCATGCAGCGCGCGGGCACCCAGGCGGTGCGGCTGGGCGCCGAGGTGCTGGTTCCGCGACGGGTCTCGTCGCTGCACAGGGAGGACGGCGAACACGTGATCCGCCTCGAGGACGGCAGCGAGGTGCGTGCCCGCGCCGTCGTCCTCGCCATCGGCGTCAGCTACCGACGCCTGCCTGCGGCCGGCGCGGAGGCGCTGGTCGGGTCGGGGGTCCAGTACGGATCCCCCACCGTCCAGCTTCCCGGCATCTCCGGTGGGCGGGTGTTCATCGTCGGTGGAGGCAACTCGGCCGACCAGGCGGCGGTCAAGCTCGCCGAGTCCGCCGATCAGGTCACCCTCGTCGTCCGGTCCGGATCGCTGGCGTCCGGTATGTCGCACTACCTGGTCGAGCAGTTGGCGTCCCTGCCCAACGTCCAGGTCCTGACCGGCACGGAAGTCGTCGCGTGTGGCGGCACCGAGTGGCTGACGTCGTTGACGCTCCGGTCAGGAGGTGAGCAGATCGAGGTCCAGGCCGACGCGATGTTCGTGATGATCGGCGCTGTGCCGGACACCGGGTGGCTGCCGGACGAGATCCGCCGGGACGCCCACGGCTTCGTCCTCACCGGCCCTGACCTGCGGGACGAGCATGCCCCGGACAGGGCGTCCCACGAGGCGCTGCTGCTGCAGACGAGCCTGCCGCGGGTGTTCGCCGTCGGGGATGTCCGGGCCGGCTCGGTCAAGCGGGTGGCGTCGGCCGTCGGAGAAGGGGCGACCGTCGTGTCGCTCGTGCACTCCGCACTCGCCGAGGACGCCGGCGTCCCGGCCTGACGCCGACGGTGGACGGGCCCCGTCCACCGGCACGCGCGTGAACCCGCGGCGGCCTCCGCCGCGCTCCGATGGCGCCCGAGCTACAGGTTCGTCCAGGCCAGGGTCAAGGCGGAGAAGATCACCATGTCCTGCAGCCAGTGGATGATCCAGGCCCACCGGGATCCGCCGGTCTCCACCATGCTCTTGGCCAGGAGCACTCCCAGGAAGCCCGCCAGCAGCACGCCCGAGGCACCGGGCGGATTGCCGTGGTAGTGGGCCAGGCCGAACAGCAGGCCGGTTGCAGCCAGCGCCCCCCGTGTACCGACGACCGATGGCAGCACGGCGAGCGGCACGTTGCGGTAGCCGAACTCCTCGTTGACGGTGTTGGTCGCGGCCAGCAACGCGACGAACGGCAGGGACCACAGGAGGACGGTCGGGTCGCCGAAGTCCGAACCCAAGGCGAACCACATGGCGGTGGCCGTGCCGGCGGTGATGCCGACCGCCCAGAAGGTGCCGAGCCGGCGCCAGACCGGTCGGGCGCCGGCCGTGTAGACCCCCGCCCGGGCGCGGACGCGATCGTCGCCGGCACCCAACCGCAGCGCCGTGCGCCCGAGCCGACCCGGGCCCAGGACGACGAGCAGCACGGTCGGGACCACCAGCAGGGCTTGGACCACGGCGCCGCGGGCGACCCACGGGACGGTGTGCTGCCACTCCTCCCAGACATCGGTACCCGTCAGGCCGCCGATGACCAGGTGCCAGCCCGCCGCCATCGCCAAGAGCCAGCGGAGCGACGCGTCCAGAGCCCGCAGGCGATCGGAACGCCGGACGGTGATCAGCAGCAGGACGAGCGCCAGGACCTGGGTGACCGGCAGGAGGGACGGCGCCTCCCCGGTCAGCTCGGCGACGACGATCTGCGGCAGGGCGCTGGCGAGCGCCAGCGCCCCCCAGAACACGCCCTGCGCCAGGCGGTCGGCCCCCCGGTCGACCGCCGCGGATCGCCCCGGCAGGACCTCGGTCACCGCGCCCGCCCGCGGTCCAGCGCCCGGTCCAGCTCCCGCTGCACCAGCCGCTCCCGGAACCGGCCGAGGTCACCGACGACGTAGGCCGTGTGCACCGCCAGGCCCAGCCCCCATCCCATGAGTCGCCAACCGGAGCCGGTGATGCCGCCCGCGGCCAGGACCAGCCCGCTATTGACCGCCAGGTAGACCAACCAGTGCAGCGCCAGACCGAGCTTCTGCTCGATCCGCTGCAGCGCCCGCCGCTCCGCACCCTCCCGCAGCGCGTCCGTCGTCATGACCCCTCCCGACCGGGTGAGTGAACGTTGTTCACCGAATGGCGGCAGCGTAGGTGAACGGTGTTCACTGAGGCAAGGGACGTCTCGACGAAGGGCCATGCCGTGCCACGATCGCAGCGGATCACCCGGGACGGGCTGCTCGAGGCGGCGATGCAGATCGTCGACGCAGAGGGGCTCGACAGGCTCACCATGCGCCGCCTCGGCCAGGCCGTCGGTGCCGTCCCGGCGATGGTGTACCGGTTCTTCGCCGACAAGTCCGAGCTGGTCGAGGCCTTGGCCGACCGGCTGTTCGCCCAGGCACGCGACGGCCGGCTCGGTCCCGAGCCGCCGCCCGGGGCGCCGTGCCGGCCGGCCGAGCTGGAGCGGCTGCGCCTTGCGGCGCACCGGACCCGCCGCGCTCTGCTGGCTCATCCGGCGCTGGTGGCGGCCGCGGTGAGACGCCCGCCGCCTCAGGAGGCGACGCTGCACGGGTTCGACGCCGGCCTCGGGTTGCTGCTGACCGCTGGGCTGGACCCCGCGGCGGCGGCGAAGGGGTACCAGGCGGTGCTCTTCTACACGCTCGGGTTCGCTGCACTCGAAGCCCCGTTCGCCGCCTCGCCAGACGGCGGGGTACAGGACCAGGCGGACACCCACTCGGTGCTCGCCCGGTTGCCGGCCGACCACTACCCGCACATCGCCGCGACCGTCGACCACCTGTACGGGGCCGACCTCACCGCCCAGTTCGACCACGGCCTGCGGCTGCTGCTCGGGGGCCTGCGGGCCCAGTTGCCGACCGCCGCCGAAGGATCGGGCTGATGACGATGCCGGGTGCCGGCCGCCGACCGGCCGGCCGGCGCCGATGTCCCGGCGGGGCTCAGGTCCCGGCGAACAACGCCCGGGTCAGCGCCGTCCGCCGGACGAGCACGTCGTAGGCCAGGAGGGTGAGGGCGGCCGTGCAGAGGCAGATGACCAGGTACTCCAGCACCGGGTGCATCGGGCCGCCGACGACCAGGTAGGCCACCAGCACGAGGATCGGCTGGTGCAGCACGTACCAGGCCAGTACCGCGGGTGCGACGTAGCGGGCGAGGCGACCACCCGACGGGCTCTCCCCACCCGTGCGGAGCTGCCGCGGCCGCAGCCGGCCCAGCCCCCCGATGACCGCCACGACCGCGCACCACCCGGCCGCGCCGAACGCCGCCCTCCCGGCGAGGGCGAGCGGAGTGCGGTCCAGCAGCAGGTCGCCGTCCCCACCGAGCAGGAGGGCCCCTCCGGCGACGGCCATGAGCCCGACCGCGGTCGCCGCGGCGAGGACCGCGTCCCGTCGCAGCGCGTCCCGGAAGCGCACGTCGGCGGCCATGACACCACCCGCCGCGAAGAACAGCAGGAAACCGAGTTCGTGGCCGGCGGCCATCCCCTCGTCCAGGCCGAACCCGGCGGCAACCGCAGCCAGCAGCACCGCGGGCAGCAGGACCACACCGCGTCGCCCCGTGGCAGTCGCCAACCGCTGCACTCCTCGCCGCCCGCCGGCGGAGGCCAGCCAGCCGAACAGCGGCAGCAGGACCAGCGAGTACAGCAGCAGCAGGTACACGAACCACAGGTGGCCGGTCTCGAACCCCCGGCCGTCGACCGCAGGCCGGAGCACCAACGGGAACTCCGACCAGTCGACGCCGACGCGGAAGAAGCGGGGCCAGAAAGCCGCGTAGGACTCGCTGTACCCCGGATCCGCCCGCAGCCGCAGCCACACCGGCAGGGGGACGAGCAGCACGATGCCGGCCACGAGGGGGACCAGCAACCGGCGCACCCGCCGGGCGAGGTAGTCACCGGTGCCGCGGGCCTGCCACGAGTGCCATGCGCCGATCCCGGCAACCAGGAACAGCAGTGGCATCGCCGCGACCACGATGGGGGCGGCGAACGGCACGAGGTCGGTGGTCCGGTCACTCTTGACGTAGAAGTCGTCGGTCGCGTCGAAGACCAGCGCGGCGTGGAACGGGATCAGGCCGCCGACGACCACCACCCGGGCGAGGTCCAACCCCGGCCAGCGGTCGACCCGCCCCGACGTCTCCGTCGCCGTCATCCCGTCGCGCTCCTCAGCGTCGGCCGCCGGCAGCACCTTGGCAGGCCCCCACCGCCCTGTCGAGTACCGCCCGCCGTCCGGGGACCGCGGTGACGGGCACGGGACAGGGGACGACGTAGTCCGCCGGACGGTCCGGGCCGTGAGCACCGACGGGCGGCGGCGCGGCGGAGTTCGCGTGACCCTCGACCGATGTGCCGGTGCCGTCGGCAGACGTCTTGCGGTCTCATGTGGAGGCGAGCCCCGTCCGGTAGGCGTAGGCGACGGCCTGGGCTCGGTCACGGGCGCCGGTCTTGGCGAAGATGTGGTTGACGTGGGTCTTGACAGTGGCCTCGCTGACGTACAGGCGGGTGGCGATCTCGCCGTTGGACAGCCCCTCGGCGATGAGACCGAGGATCTCCGCCTCCCGTCGCGTGAGGTCGTCGGGCAGCGCCCGGCGGCCCGCCGACGGCCGTGACGCCGACGCCTCGATGCCCAGATTGTGGACCACGCGCTCCTGCGCCGCGGGGTCGAGAACCATCTGCCCGGCGGCGACCGTGGCGACGGCCCGGGCGATGTCCTCGGCCCCGGCGTCCTTGGTCAGGTAGCCACGAGCGCCGGCACGCAGCGCGGCGAGGACGGAGTCGTCGTCGGCATAGGTGGTCAGGGCCAGCACCGCGGCGTCCGGGTGGTTCGCCCGGAGCCGCCGCGTGGCTTCGATGCCGTCCATGCGCGGCATGCGCAGGTCCATCAGGACGACGTCCGGCTGCAGCCGGGCCACCGCTTCCAGCGCCTGCTCCCCGTCCTCGGCACTGCCGACCAGTTCGATCCCGGGGAGCAGCCCCAGGAGCAGAGTCAGCCCGTCGCGGACGACCCGCTGGTCGTCCACGAGGAGGACGCGCACGTTCACCTCGCCACCGGGACGGCGAGCTCGACGCGAAACCCGTCCGAGGTGGGAACGGCCTCGAACCGTCCCCCCAGCAGGTGTGCCCGCTCGGCCAGGCCGGTCAGGCCGTAGCCGACCGGATCGGGGGATGAGACCTGGCCGGCCGCCCCGTGGTCCTCGACGATGACCACTGCTTCCTCCGGTTCCCAGCGCAGGACGACCTCGGCGGCGGCATCGGGCGCGTGCTTGCGGACGTTGCTCAGCGCCTCCTGCACGGCCCGGTACATCGCGAGCCGTGCGTCGGCCGGCAACAGCACCGGGTCGCCGCTCACCGTCAGGGTGCAGGATCCTCCGGCCCTCCGGTGCTCTTCGACGAGCTGCGGCACCAGCTCCGGGCCCGGCAGGTCGTCGCCGCGGAGGGTGGCGACGGCGCGGCGGGCGTCCGCGAGCCCGGACCTGGCCAGGGCATGGGCGCTGTCGATGACCGCGACCACGCCGGGCGGTGTCGGGCCCGAGCGGGCCAGGAGCCGGGCGCCCTCCAGGTGGACGGCCAGCCCCGACAGGGTGTGAGCCAGGACGTCGTGCAGTTCGCGGGCCAGCCGTGTTCGTTCGCCCAGGGCCGCGGCCCTGCGCTCGGCGTCCCGGGTGGCCTCCAGCTCCATGCGCTGCTCCTGCTCGCGGCGCAGCAGCCAGCCCATGAGGAAGAAGAAGGCGGCGCCGCCGTCGGTGACCAGGACGAACAGGGCAGGGTCCTCCGCGGTGCGCGCCTGCTCCAGGTTGAACACCAGCGCGGAGGCGACGGCGGTGGCCGCCGCCTCCGGCAGCGGCAGGCGCAACGGCGCGAAGGCCATGATCAGGAACAGGGCCACGACCGGCCCGGTGGGATCCGCGTTGCGGACGGCGGTGGCGGCCAGGGCCATGGTGACCAGCAGAGCCACGACGCCCCATCGCGGCGCGGTGCCCCACAGCAGGAGCACTCCCGCCGCCAACGCGTAGGCGACGGTGGCAACGGTGACCTGGGCAGCCGGCCCGCTGGACCCGAATCCGACCGCGCCGCCGGCGTTCGCCACCGCGACCAGCGCCACGACGGCGAACCCCACCGCCGTGAACAACCGAGGACGGACCTGCACGCAGCGACAGTGCCAGCTTCCGCGGGTCGGCGGAATCCATCCCCGGGTGGAGACGCCCGGCGTGTCGGGTGGAGCTCGGAGGATCCACCCGGGCGCCGACGACGGCGTCCCTACCGCGCAGCCACGCTGCAGCCGTCCCGACGCAGAAGGAGCCGGAATGAGCCTCGCCGTACTGCAGGGCGCCAACCTGGTAGCCCGTTTCGCCCTGGAGCTCAGCGCGCTCGCCGCGCTGGCCCTCTGGGGCTTCACGCTCGGCGTCCCCGTCGCTGTCCGCGTGCTGGCCGGGGTCGGCGCGCCTGTCGTGGCCGCCGTCGTCTGGGGGCTGTTCGCCTCACCACGGGCCGCGGTGGCCCTTCCCTCGGCGGCGCGGCTCGCCGTCCAGGCGCTGGTGCTCGGTGCCGCGGTCGCCGCGCTCGTGCAGGCCGGGCGCCCCCAGCTCGCCTCGGCCTTCGGCCTCGCCGCCGCCGTCAACGCCGCTCTGCTGGTCTGGTGGCAGCAGTGATCCCGGTCCGCAGCAGCCTCCCCCGCCAGGCGGCGGCGGCTTCCTCGGCCTACGTCGCGGCGTGGATCGCCGGCCTGCTCGCAGTGCCCGCCGTACCGGCCGGCGCGACGGCCGTCCAGGTGCACACCCACATCGCCGACCACCGCTTCGGCATGGTCGTCCAGTCGCTCCTGGTGCACGGCACGGCAGGTGTGGCCCTGGCGGTGCTCGCCGTCAGCCTTGCCCGCTTGGCTGCTCGCCGGAACGACGGACGCGGGCCGGCTCTCACCGTGGGGGCCGGGGTCACCGCCGCCGCACTGTCCTGGCTCCAGGTGAGCCTGCTCCTCGTGCTGGTCGCCGGCGTCGACGACGGCTCCCCGCAGCGCACGGCGGCGCTGCGAGCGGCGATCGACCTCGTGGACGCCGGCAAGCTGCTCGCGCTCGCCGTCCTCGTCGTCGCAGGGACCACCGTCACCTGGCGGATCGGGCTGGGACAGCGCTGGCTGACCGTCCTCGCCAGGGGGCTCGCACCGCTGCTCCTCGCCGGCGCAGCGTCCCTCGTGCTCGAGGTTCCTTCGCTCACCGCCACGCTGTACCTCAGCCTGCCGCTCCTGCTGGTCGTCATCGGCGGCACGGGTCTGGTGGTGTGGCGACGGGCGGCCGGCAGCCGGTGACGAGTGCTCCGGCGGCGGCCTCGGCCCGACGAGGCAACGGATGACCGGGGCCGGCGCCGCACATGGCCGGGGTGGCCACGCCCCCATCAGGAGGACCGAGATGCAGTTCACCGGGCGTGCGCGTTCCCCGCCCCGCCGCTGCTCTGACGGCTCCGGCTCGGGGTCGGCGGCGCATCAGCCAGGTCCGTGGGCCTCCGGCCGGCAGGTCGACGACATCGGTGATCGCGAAGCCGAGGCGCCGGTAGAAGCGCACGTTCGGCTCCGCGCTGGTCTCCAGGTGCACCGGCAGCCCGTCCCGGTCGGCGCGGTCGAGCCCCGGGGTCAACGTCGCGGCACCGATCCCCCTGCCCTGCCGATGGGGCAGTACACCTAGGCTGGCCAGGATCACGTGCCGGTCCGCGGGTCGACGGAGGGCCAGCGCTGCCTCGGCCTCCTCAGCCGCTGACGCCCGGTCCCCCGCCAGCTCGGCGGCCGCCGGCCCGACCCGCGCCCACACGTCATCCGGCACCGCATCGCCCGGCATCCACACCGCGACGCTCACGAGCCGCCCCTCCGCCTCGCCGACGTCGACACAGCCGAAGGGAAGTGCGACCTCGGTGAGGATGAGACTGTGCAGCTCCCGTAGCCGCTCCTCGTGGTCGTGGACATCGACCGTCCACCTGGTCCACGCGTAGTCGGTGAAGGCGTCGGCGAGCACCTCGGCGGCTGACGGGACGTCGGCGAGGGTGGCGGGGCGCGACGTGAGGGTCATTCGTTGCTCCTGGGGGGATGCGACCGTCCGTCACCCCTGCGCGCAGTCGCCGGCGCGCGGGGGTGACGGTTCGGTCAGGCAGCGTGCACGGTGAACGGCGCGGTGATCACTGTTCCGTCGGCGAGCCGGAACTGGGCCCACAGCCGGTACGTCCCCGTGGTGGGGAACTCCGCGTGCACGTCGAGTTCCGGGCCGAAGGTCTGTCCCGGCGTGGCGAAGACCGGTCGCCCGGAGTCGTCGGCCACCTCGGCGTGCTCGTGGGCGAAGGTGGACCCGTCCGCGCGCATGACCACGACGTGGCCGGCGGCGGCGAGGTAGGGCTGCAGATCGTCGAGCGGCCGGCCGGTTGCCGCGTCGCTGACCGTGAAGTGGAGGTCGCTCACGCCGCCTGCCTCCACCTCGCCGTCCAGCTCGACCCGGACGCCGTCGACGACCACCGCGCGTGGTCCCGCCACCAGGCTCACCGACTCGGGAGCGGAACCGGCGACGGTGATGACCTGCCGCTGGTGGACGTCCTCCATCTGCCCCTGCCGCCGGAACTCGGTGTTGACCACGTACGTGCCCGCCGTCACGAAGGTGACGTCCACGGCCAGCTGCCCGGGCTTGCCGGTCGGCTGCGGGTGGACGTGTGTGAACGTGCCGAGGTCCTCCCGGGTGGCGATGAGGTGCATCCACGCCTCGTGGCTGCGGGTCAGGTCCTCGATCGGCTCGCCGGTGGCGGCGTCGACCACGGTGGCGACCAGCCGCGTCGGTTCACCGGGGCGGACCTGTGCGGGCAGGTCCAGCCGCACGTCCACGCCGGCCTCGGCGGCATCGGTCGGTGGCACCTCGGCGGTCATCATCTCGCTCATGGCCGGGCGCATCGGCATGCCGGTGCCCTGCATCCAGGCAAGGGTGCCGTTCATGCCGCGTTCGGCGAAGTCCATCCGGCTGACCGCCGTGAGCCCCGCCCCGAGCGCGAGCGCCACGACGGCGACACCGGTCAGGTAGGCGTACTGGCCGATGCGGGCGCGCAGCGGCGGCCGCAGGATCTCCTGGACGGTCGCCGGCCGCTGGAACCGGCGCAGCCGCAAGGCGTTGGTCAGCACGCTGACCGAGCTCATCGCCATGGCGGCGCTTGCCAGCACCGGGTCCAGCAGCAGGCCGTCCCACCAGTAGAGGGCACCGGCGGCGACCGGGATGAGCAGCAGGTTGTAGCCGAACGCCCAAGCGAGGCCCTGCTTCATGGTCGCGACCGTGCGCCGGGACAGGGCGATCGCCGAGACGATGCCGCGCAGGTCACCGCCGACGAGGGTGATGTCGGAGGCGGCGATGGCGACGTCGGCGCCGGTGCCGATGGCGATGCCGACGTCGGCGGCCGACAGGGCCGCGGCGTCGTTGATGCCGTCGCCGGCCATCGCCACCACGTGCCCCTGCTCTTGGAGCCCGCGGACCTTGGCCGCCTTGTCGGCGGGCAGCACCTCGGCGAGCACGTCCTCGATGCCGACCTGGTCGGCGATGGCCCGCGCGGTCGCGGTGTTGTCCCCGGTGAGCATCCACACCTGCAGCCCCAGCGCCCGCAGCTGGGCCACCGCCTCGGCGGACTCGGGCTTCACCGTGTCGGCAACGGCGATGCTCGCGGCCGGCTGCCCGTCGATGGCGACGAACATCGCGGTCTGCCCGTCCGTGGCCGCAGCGGCGGCGGCATCGGCCAGCGCGGAGACGTCCACGCCGCGTGCACGCATCAGTGCCTGGTTGCCGGCGAGCACGTGCCTCCCTCCGACGACGGCTTCGATGCCGTGACCCGGGACGGCGTCGAACGAGCCGAGCGCGGGAAGGTGCAGGCCGCGGGCGGCAGCGGCGGCGACGATCGCCTCGGCGACGGGGTGCTCGCTGCCGGTCTCCGCCCCGGCGACGAGGGCCAGCACGTCGTCCTCGGCCCAGCCGCCCGCCGTGGTCACCGAGGTGAGGGCCGGCCGTCCGCTGGTGAGGGTGCCGGTCTTGTCCAGGACGACGGCGGTGACCCGGCGGGCGGTCTCCAGCGCGTCGCCGTTGCCGACCAGGATGCCCAGCTCCGCGGCGCGGCCGGTGCCGACCATGACTGCGGTCGGGGTGGCCAGGCCCAGCGCGCACGGGCAGGCGATGATCAGCACCGCGATCGCCGTGCTGGTGGCCATGGTCAGCCGGCCGGTGTCCGGGCCGAACAGCGCCCAGGCGGCGAAGGTGGCCACGCCGAGCAGCAGGACGATCGGGACGAACCATGCGGAGACGCGGTCGGCGAGCCGCTGCATCGGCACCTTGGCACCCTGGGCGTCCTCGACCAGGCGGACGATCTGCGCCAGGGCGGTGTCCTCCCCCACCGCGGTGGCCCGCAGCACCACCGTGCCGGTCCGGTTGAGCGTGGCGCCGATGACCGTGTCGCCGACCGTCTTGTCCACCGGGAGGCTCTCGCCGGTCAGCATGCTCTCGTCCACGGCCGTCGCCCCGTCGGTGACGACGCCGTCCACCGGCACCTTCTCGCCCGGCCGCACCCGCACCAGGTCGCCGACGACGACCCGCTCGACCGGCACGTCCACCTCCGCGCCGTCGCGCAGGACCCGCGCCGTCTTCGGGGCCAGCCCGACGAGCGCGGTGATCGCCGCGGCGGTGCGCTTCTTCGCGCGGGCCTCCATCCACCGGCCGGCCAGGACCAGGGCGAGGATCACCAGCGAGGTCTCGAAGTACACGTGCAGCGGCAGGCCCCAGCTCTCAGCGGCGGCCGGCCACAAGGTGACGAAGGCGCTGTATCCGTAGGCGACGCCGGTACCTAGCGCGACCAGGGTGTTCATGTTCGTCGACCCGTGCTTGGCCGCGGTCCACGCCGCGGCATAGATCTCCCGGCCGGCCCAGGCCTGCACGACGGTGGCCACGACGAGGATGGCCGGCATCAGCCAGTCCATCGTGTCCAGGTACAGCGGCACGTACATCAGGGCCATCAGCCCCAGGCCCACGGCGAGGGTGAACTGCCACTTCCACTTCAGCGCGGTCACCTGGGCTTCGCCCTCGTGGTCCGCGGGCGCCGCGGCGGGATCGGTGCCGACGCCCTGGGAGTCAGGCTGGGCCTCGCGGTGCGGCGTGGCGGTGTAACCGGCACGCGCCACCGCCGCGGTCAGCTCCTCGACGCCCACCCGGGCCGCGTCGAACCGGACGGTGGCGACCTCGGTCGCCAGGTTCACCTCCGCGGTCGCGACGCCGTCGACCCGGCGCAGCGCCTTCTCCACCCGGCCGACGCACGAGGCGCAGGTCATGCCGCCGATGTCGAGGGTGCAGCCGGCGGTCGGCTCGGTCGCCGTCGCGGCGGCCGGAGGGACGGTGGTCGTCATGGCAACTCCTGGGCGGGACAGGTTGATGAGGCGGAGTCGATGCTCGGGGGCGACCCAGGGGGTCGGACCGGCGATTTCGCCGGGTTGCCGGCTCCAGGTCGTTCAGCGGCCGGCGGCCTGTGAAGGGAGGGGCGCGGCGGGAACCCGCGGAGCGACCTCAAGCGCGCTGCGTCCTGCCGCCCGCTGCACCGGGGCGGCCGGACCGCTGCCGAGCAGGACGCCGGCGACGACGACCGCACCGCACACCAGCTCGACGGCGAACGTGGGCTCGCCCAGCACGAGCCAGGACGAGGCCATGCCGGCCACCGGCACCAGCATCGAGTAAGGGGCGACCACGCTCGACGGGTAGCGGCTCATGAGCCAGGTCCACACGCCCGATCCGCCGATCGTGGCGACCAGCACGGTGTAGGCGAGGCCGGCCACGGCCAGGGCGCCCTGCCCGGTGCCCAGCGAGGCCACCGACGCCGAGATGCGGGCCGGGCCTTCGAGGGTCAGTGAGGCGACGAGCATGGGCAGCGGTGGAACCACCGTCATCCACAGCGTGAGCCGGAACGGCTCGGTGGCCCGCGCCTGGCGGCTGCACAGGTTGCCCAGGGCCCAGCCGAGCCCGCCGCAGACCGTCAGCAGGAGCGGCAGCAGCATCGCCCCACCGCCCATCTCGGCCCGGTGGACGGCGATCCCCGCCAGGCCGGCTGCCGCCGTGGCGACGCCGAGCGCCTGGCGGCCGCTCAGCCGCTCGCGCAGCAGCACGCCGGCCAGCACCACGGTGAAGGGAGCCGACGACTGCAGCACCAGCGAGGCGAGACCCGAGGGCATCCCGGAGGCCATGGCGAGGTACAGGAAGAGGAACTGCAGCACGCCGAATCCGGCGCCGTACCCGAGGATCCACCGCCACGGCACGGTCGGCCGCCGGACCAGCAGCACGGTCGGAACCGCGAGCAGCGCGAATCGCAGGGCGACCAGGAAGAACGGCGGGAAATGGGCCAGCGAGAGGTGGATCGCGGGGAAGTTCAGTCCCCACGAGACGGCGACGGCGACGGCGAGGAGCCGGTGACGCTGCTGCATGGGAACTCCTCCACCACGGGGCAGGGGGTGCTCGGTCGGACTCAGATGCTCCGCGGTGACGAGCGCCGTCGAACCGGTGGTTTCGCCGGGCTCGGCTCTGCGCCCGCTGATGCCGGCCGTGGCTGCGGGTCAGACAACGCCGGGACGCACCGCGGCGGCGGCCTCCGCGTACGCGGTCGGCGGCCAGGCGGCGAGCAGCTTGTGCCGCAGGCCGGCGCCCAGGCGGCGGTAGAACCGCTGCGCGTCGGCGTTGTCGACTTCCATGCTCCAGCGGATGAGCAGCTGCTCCGGTTCCGCCAGTTCGGCGAGGGTGGCCATGAGCTGCCGGCCGACGCCGGCGTCGCGGTGCCCGGGGCGGACGTAGAGGTCGTCGAGGTTCACGACGTCGCCACCGGTCCACAGGTGCAGCTGCCGGACGGCGGAGACGTAGCCCACCGGCCCGCCGCTGCGTTCGGCCAGCAGCACGATGACCTCGGGCCGGGCCAGCAGGCGGCGCCACTGCTCCTCCTGGACGTGGACGTGGGCCGCTCGGTCCTCGTGCGCGGCGATCTCGGCGACCATGACGGCGACGTCCGCGGCATCGGCCGGCGTCGCTCGGCGGATCGTGACGGCCGCGTGGTGGTCGGGGGGCGCCGTGGGGCGGGGGGTGGTGGATCGGTCGGTCATCGGAACTCCTGGTGGACGGTGGTGCACGGGCGGTCAGTGGGTGGCGATGGCGGTGAGGACGTCGAGCCGGGCAGCCCGGCGGGCGGGCAACAGGCCGGCGGCGAGGCCGGCGAGCACGGCGATCGCGACGACGACCAGGAGCTGGCCGACGGGGATCCGGATCGTCAGCAGCTCGTCGTTGCTGAGGCCGGCAAGAGTTGCCACGGCCAGCCCGAGCCCGACGGCGACACCCGCGAGGACGGCCGCCACGGCCACGAGGGCGGCCTCGGCGCGGATCATCGACCGCAGCTGCCGGCGCGTCATGCCGACCGCCCTCAGCAACCCGATCTCCCGGGTCCGCTCCACGATGGACAGGGCCAGGGTGTTGGTGATCCCGAGCAAGGCGATGACCACGGCGAAGCCGAGCAGGAGGGTGATCAGCCCGAGCGCCTGGTCGACGGTGGCGGCCCGCGCGGCGACCGCCTGGGTCTGGTCGAGGATCTCCGCGTTCGGGAAGTCGCTGACGGCGGTCTCCAGTGCCGTCCGTCCGGCCTCCGCGTCGACGCCGTCGGCGAGCGCGACGAACACGCTGGCGTCCACGTCCTCGTTGAAGTGCTGGGCGTACGTGGTCAGCGACAGGATGTAGCCGCTGCTGAGCGCCTGGGCGGAAGCGTCGGCCATGACGCCGACGACCCGGACCTGCTGCTCCCCGTGGCGCGGGAAGGTCATCGCCAGCTTGTCGCCAACTCCCAGACCCCGTTCGGTCGCGACGTCCTCGGCGAGGACGACGCCTCCCTCCTCGAGGGCCCCGAGGTCGCCGGCCGTCATCTCGACGTCGGCGACCTGCGGCAGGGTCGCCGGCTCGACCGCGGTCAGGGCGCTGGTCGTGCCGCCGTCCAGCCAGTGCCCGTAGCGGATCGAGGAGGTCGCGCCCACCTCCGGCAGGTCGGCGACGCGGACCGCGACCTCCGGGGACAGCCCGCCGAGCATCTCGTCGCCGGCGCTCCGGATCAGCAGGTCGGCCGTGAGGGCCTCCTGCTGGCCGGCGCTGATGGCCTTCACCGACCCGCCGAGCACCGAGACGAAGCTGATCAGGGCCAGGCCGAGGGCCAGGGCCGTCACGGTGGCGGCCGTCCGGCGCGGGTTGCGGACCGTGGACTCGCGCGCGAGGCGGCCGGGGACACCGAGGCGGTCCAGCGGGCGGCCGACGGCGTTGGCCAGCCGCGGTGCCAGCACCGGGCCCAGCACGACCAGGCCGAGGAGGAGCAGCACCGCGCCGAGCGCGACGCCGGCGATGTCCCGCAGGACGGCGGCGGCGCCCAGCTGCGCGACACCGAGGGCGAGCAGCACCCACCCGGTGACCAACCGGCGCCGGCGAGGCCGCGGCCGTGCCGGCTCGGAGAGCCGCATGGCCTCGACCGGGGCGACGCGGGCGGCGCGGCGGGCCGGCCCGAGCGCGGCCAGGAGCGTCACGAGGGCGCCGGCGACCAGAGCGACGAGGACCGTGCGGGAGGTGACGGTCAGCGGGCCGTCGGGGAGCGCCAGGCCGGCGCCTTGCGCGAGGCCGCGGAGCCCGTAGGCGGCGCCGATGCCGGCCGCGGTGCCGCCGGCCGCGCCGGTGATCCCGATGAGGAGGGCCTCGGCGAGCACCGAGGCGAACACCTGCCGACCGGTGGCCCCGGCGGCACGCAGCAGGGCCAGCTCCCGGCTGCGCTGGCTGAGCACGATGCCGAAGGTGTTGGCGATCAGGAGCGCGCCGACCAGGAGCCCGGCGGCGGCGAGCGCGAGGAGCACGACGCGGAGGTAGCTGATGCTCTCCTTCGCCGCCTCGGCGCTCGCCTCGGCGGCGTCCTGGCCGCTGGTGACCGCGTACTCCTCCCCCAGGGCCTGGGCCAGGTCGCTCCGGAGCTCGGCGACGGCGACATCCGGGGCGGCGATGACGTCGACCGACGTCACCCCCGTGCCCAGGCCGAGCAGGGCCTGGGCGGTGCCCAGGTCGACCAGCACCACGGCGCTGTTGGACAGCCCGTCGTCCACGCCCACGCCGGTCAACCCGACGACCTCCAGCCGGCGGCTGGCCGCGGCGGAGACGGTGACGGTGTCACCGATGGCGATGTCGTGCGCGGCGGCGGTGGCGGCGTCCAGGACCACCTCGTCGCCGCCGTCCGGCGCGCGGCCGGTGCGCAGATCGTAGGCGGTGAACGGGGCTTCCGCCCACGTCCCCAGGATCGTCGGGCCGTTCGGTCGCACCGGTTCCCCGCGGACCTGCAGCTGCCCGGGACCGGAGGCGACCGCTCGTGCCTGCCCGACACCGGGGGTGCCTGCGACACGCTCGGCGAGGTCGGCCGGCAACGGGTCCCGCTCCACTTCCACGCCCATCGCGCTGCCGAACGCGGCCACGCCGCGGACGGTGAGGTCCACGCCGGCGGCGGCGGTGCGGAACTGCGCGTCGAGCAGCCGGCTGCTGGTGTCGGTGAGCACGAGGCTGCCGGCGACGAAGGCGACGCCCAGGGCGACGGCGAGCCAGGTCAGGGTCAGGCGGGAGCGGTGCGCGACCGCGTTCTTGACGGCGAGGCGCCACATCGCAGATCACGCTCCAATCGGTGAGGTAGGAGCGTCGAGGAGCGCCATGCGTGCCAGGACGGTCTCGGGCGTGGGGGCGGAGAGCTCGTCGACGATGCGGCCGTCGGTGAGGAAGACGACCCGGTCGGCGTAGGAGGCAGCGACGGGGTCGTGGGTGACCATGACGATCGTCTGGCCCAGGGAGCGGGTGGCGTCCCGAAGGAAGGCGAGCAGTGCGGCGCCGTGCCGGGAGTCGAGGTTGCCGGTCGGCTCGTCGGCGAAGACCAGGTCGGGCCGGGCGATCAGCGCCCGGCCGACGGCGACGCGCTGCTGCTGGCCCCCGGAGAGCTCCGCCGGTCGATGGTCGAGCCGGTTGCCCAGGCCCAGCATCTGCACGAGCTCGGCCAGCCATGCCGGGTCGGGCCGCTTGCCCGCCAGGGTGAGCGGCAGGGCGATGTTCTCCGCGGCCGTCAGGGAGGGGATGAGGTTGAACGCCTGGAACACGAAGCCGAGCCGTTCCCGGCGCAGCAGGGTCCGCTCCCGCTCGGACAGCGCGGTGAGGTCGGTGTCCCCGATGAGGACCTGGCCGGAGTCGATGGTGTCGAGCCCGGCGAGGGCGTGCACCAGCGTCGACTTGCCCGAGCCGCTGGGCCCCATGATCGCGGTGAGTCGGCCGGCGTCGATCGTGACGTCGGCGCCGTCGAGGGCGCGGACGGCGGCTTCCCCTTGGCCGTAGGTCTTGACGACGTCGCGGGCTTGCGCCGCGACGGTGAGGGATGTGCTCTCAGGTGGGGCGACGGTGGTCATGGCGGTCTCTCTCTCGCGGATGGCGGGGTCAGGTCTGGTCGGTGGTCGGTCGGCGGAGATGTGCGGTGCGGCCCGCGGGCGGGACAGCGCGCGATCGCCGGGTGTCCGCGGGGCGCGGGCCCTCCGGTCAGGTGCGCGCCCGGTGGAGGGGGCGCCTCCACCGGCGGGGCGGCTGCAGGCAACGGGCCAGCCGGGCGCGCTCGGCGTCGTCGATCAGCTCCTGGTGACGGGCACGGGCGAGGTGGTCGTGGGTGGCGAAGGACATGGCGGTCTCCTGCGACGGGAGGTGGGAGGGGAACGGTCACGCCGGGAGGCGGGTGGTGAGGCGTAGGGCGGCGGGAGCCGGGCGGGGCTCCCGCGGCCGGAGGGGCGGTCAGGACCGGAGGGTGTAGCCGGCCTCGTCGACCGCGGCGGCGATGTCGGCGCGGTCCACGGGGCGGTCGGCGGTGACGGTGACGGTGCCGCTGGCCACGTCGACGGTGACGGACTCGACACCCTCGATGGCGGCGATCTCCTCGGTGACCGCGCGCTGGCAGTGCGCGCAGGTCATGCCGGTGACGGTGAAGGTGGTCGAGCCGATGAAGGTGCGGGGGGTGCCGGACAGCATGGGAACTCCTCGGGAGGTGGGTGGTGCGATCGGTCGGTGGGAAGAGTCGCCGCGGACCGGCGCCCTTCTCACCGGGCATTTCGCCGGGTTCGTCAGGGGGGATGGCCGGCAGCGGCTCAGTGGCCGTGGCCTCCGTGCCCGTGACCGCTGGCGCCGGCCGTCGGCTTGCCGGCGGGGACGGCGAGCAGGGCCAGCACGAACAGGGCGGCGAGGACGCCGGCGGTGGCGGTGAAGGCGCGGCCGTAGCCGTCGATGAGACCCGCTTGTGTGGCGAGGTCACCGGCGATGGCGGTGAGCGCCGCGACGCCCAGGGCGGCGCCGATCTCGTGGCCGGTCATCATCAGCCCGGACGCGAGCCCGGACTTCTCGGCCGGCACGTCGCTCATGGCGGCCACGGCGATGGCGACGAACATCGGTCCGACGCCGGCGCCGACCAGCAGGAACCCGGGCAGCACGTCGGCGGCGTAGGACGTGCCGCCGGCGCCTGCCGCCAGGACCAGCACCCCCGCGGCCATGACGACCAGGCCGACGAGGATGAGCGTGCGGGCGCCGAGGCGGGAGATGACCCTCGACGCGACGGTGGCGGCCACGGTGATCGCGGCGGCCAGCGGCAGGAACTGCAGCCCGGCGATGACCGGGGACGCGCCGATGACGTCCTGCAGGTACAGCGAGGACAGGAAGATGGCACCGACCACGACGCCGGTGATGCCGGCCATGACCGCCGAGGCGGAGATCAGCGACCGGATCCACCAGGTCGACGGCGGCACCAGCGGGTCGGCGGCGCGGCGCTCTACCCGCGCGAACGCGGTCAGCAGGACGGCGGCGAAGGCCAGGGCGAGCCAGGTCCGGGGTGCGGTCCACCCGGCCGAGCGGGTGGCCTCGATGCCGAAGACCAGGGCCAGCAGCCCGGTGACCAGGGTGAGCGCGCCCGGCACGTCCAGCTGCCGCAGCCCGCCGGGCTGCGCACCGCCGCGGGCCACTGTCCGCAGCGTGCCGAGGACCACCGCGGCACCGATCGGCACGTTGATGAAGAACACCGCGCGCCAGCCCAGGGTGCTGGTCAGCGCGCCGCCGAACAGCACGCCGGCGGCGATGCCCAGGCTGCCGACGGTCCCCCACACGGCGAGCGCGGTCTGCCGCTGCCGGCCTGCGTAGGCGGTCATGATGATCGACAGCGCAGCCGGGGTGAGCAGCGCGGCACCGGCGCCCTGCGCGGCTCGCGCCAGGATCAGCGTGAGCGGGGTCTGGGCCAGGCCGCTCACCAGCGAGGCGGCGGTGAACACGCCGACGCCGGCGAGAAACGCCCGCTGTCGGTTCAGCAGGTCGGCGATCCGCCCGCCCAGCAGCAACAAGCCACCGGACAGCAGCACGTAGGCGCTGACCGTCCACTGGTAGTCGGCGGCGGACAGCTGCAGGGCGTCGCTGATGCTGGGTAGGGCGACGTTCACCACCGACACGTCCAGGATCACCATGAACTGGGCGGCGATCATCAGCGCGAACACCGTCCACGGCCGGCGCGGCTCGTCCGCGGACGGTGACGGGTGGCCGGGTGCGGTCTGTGCGGTGTGATCGGGCGCGTGCTGCGGCTGGTGCCGGGCGGTGAGCGCCGCCGGTTCGGCGCTGGGATGGGCCGACATGGCTGCTCCTCGAGGTGGGGGCTGTTGGGTCTGGTCCCACGCTCGCCATCGCCGAGCTCGCCCACGCCGGTGATTTCGCCAGGTTCTCGATCCGGGGCCTGGCCCGCTCAGATCGGTACGGTCCCGGTCGTGCTTGTCGGACGGGATGACGAACGTGCGGCGATCGCCGCCCTGCTCGACGCCGCCCGCGCCGGAGCCGGCGGGTCGCTGGTGCTCCGTGGCGTGGCCGGGTCGGGGAAGTCGTCGTTGTTGGCGGAGGCGGTCACGACCGCCTCCGGCATGCGGGTGCTGCGCACGTCGGGAGTGGAGTCGGAGTCCCCGCTGGCGTTCGCCGCGCTGCAGCGACTGCTGTGGCCGGAGCGTGGCCGGATCGAGAGCCTGCCGGCACCGCAGGCTGCGGCGCTACGGGCGGCCTTGGGCGAGGCGACCGGTGGTGGTGACGGTGACCGGTTCCTGGCCTTCCTCGGCACGCTGAGCGTGCTTGCCGACGCCGCGGAGGAGACGCCGGTGCTCGCCGTGGTCGACGACGCCCACTGGCTCGATGACGCCTCCGCCGCGGCACTGCTGTTCGCCGCCCGGCGGCTGCACGCCGAACGCGTCGCGCTGCTCTTCGCCGCCCGCGACGGCGAGGCGTACGGCTTCGACGCTCGCGACCTGTCCACCGTGGTTCTCGGCGCCGTCACCGGGACCGACGCCGAGGAACTGCTGGCGGCGCGGGCCGGCGGTGCGGTCGATCCGGCGGTACGGGACCGGCTGGTGGCCGCAACCGGCGGCAACCCGCTCGCCCTCGGCGAGCTCGCCGCCGCCCTGACCGGCGACCAGTTGGCCGGCCGGACGCCGCTCCCGGCGCCGCTGCCGCTGACCGGCGGCGTCGAGCGGGGGTTCCTCGACCGGGTCCGGCATCTGGGTGACCGGGCCCAGCGGTTCCTGCTGCTGGCCGCGGCCGACGACACCGGCCGGCTGACCGTCGTCCGGGACGCCGCCGCTCGTCTCGACCTCGGTGACGACGCCCTGGAGGAGGCCGAGCGGATCGGTCTGGTCCGGGTCGACGGCGACGCTCTGACGCTGTACCACCCGCTGGTCCGCTCGGCGGTGTACCGGGCGGCTACGAGCGCGCAGCGGCGCGCCGCCCACCGGGCGTTGGCCGACGTGCTGTCCGGGGACCCGGACCGACGGGCGTGGCACCTGGCGGCGGCGGCCGACCGGCCGGATCAGGCGGTGGTCGACGCGCTGGATGCGGTCGCCGAGCGGGCCGCGGGTCGCGGCGGGCACGAGGCCGCTGCCGCCGCGTGGGCGCGCGCCGCCGAACTCACCGGTGGGGGCGAGGCCCGGGGCCGGCGGCTGTACCTGGCTGCGTCATCGAGCTGGCTCGGGGCCCACCCGTCCCGGGCGGCAGCGCTGGCGAGCGCGGCCGCGGCCGACGTGACCGAGCCCGCACTGCGCGCGCGGCTGCTCACCTTGCAGGGGCAGATCGAGTGGAACACCCGCTCGGTCGACGACGGCTACGACTACATCGTGCAGGCCGCCCAGGTGGCAGCCGGCGCCGAGGAGGCGCTGGCCCAGCAGCTCGCGATGCTCGCCGCGTCGCTGGCCGCTTTCGGGGCACGGTCCCCGCGGGAGTTCGACCCGGCAGCGCTGGTTCCTCGTCCCGGGAGGGACGCCGCCCCCCACTCGCACGCAGCCTTCGCCCTCCTGCAGGGATTCCGCGCCGTCCGCCGTGAGGACTGGGCCACCGCGACCGACTGCTTCCAGGACGCTTTCACCCTCACCGACGACGTCGTGGTGGACGATCACGTGCTGCAGCCCAACCTCGGCGTCGCGGCGATGCTGATCGACGATGACGAACGTGGCCTGCGGCTGCACCAGCAGCAGCTGACCGCCGCCCGGAGCGCGGGAGCGCTGAGCATGGTGGAGCACGCTCTCACCCGCGGAGCGCTGTTCCAGATCGCCACCGGCGCCTGGTCGCAGGCGGCCGGCGCCGCGAACGAGGCGCTGACGCTGACCGCGAGCACGGGGCATGCAGGGCTGACCGCGCTGCCGGCCGCGGAGCTGGCCGTGCTCGCCGCACTTCGCGGGGACGACGCCGCCGATCAGCACGTGGCGGACGTGTCGGCGATCCGGGACGCGCACCCGGTCGGGCTCACCGGATCCATCGTCGTCGACATGGTGCACTGGGCGCAGGGACTGCGCGCCCGGCAGCCGGCGTCCGCGCTGCACCACCTCGAGCAGATCAGCTCCCCGGCGTACCGCCGCATGGCCGCCCTGGACCGGCTGGAGGCCGCGGTCCGCGCGGGACGGGAGGATCTCGCACGCACCTGGCTGGCCGAGCTGGAGGCGTTCGCGGCCGGCACGCGCGCCCCGGCCGCGGTCGCCGCCGTGGAGCACGGCCGCGCCCTGCTCGCCGGCGACGGCGACGCCGAGCAGCACTTCCACCGCGCCCTGACCGCCCATGCGGCGTCACTGCGGGTACCCGATCGGGCGCGCACCGAGCTGGCCCTCGGTGAGTACCTGCGCCGCGCGCGACGCCGGGTGGACGCCCGCGCGCACCTGCGGGCGGCGCTGGCGCTGTTCGAGGAGCTGGGCGCGGCGCCGTGGGCCGAACGGGCCGCGCAGGAGCTGCGCGCCTCCGGGGAGACCGCCCGCCGCCGCGACGTCACCACGTCCACCGACCTGACCGCCCAGGAGCGCCAGGTCGCCGCACTCGTGCGGCAGGGGCTGTCCAACCGGGACGTCGCCGCGCGGCTGTTCGTGTCCCCGCGCACCGTCGACTTCCACCTGCGCAACGTGTTCAGCAAGCTCGGCGTGGCCTCCCGCGCCGAGCTCACCGCGCTCGCGCTCGAGCTCTGATCGGTCGGCTGCCGCGACCCGCCCCGGCAGCCGACCTGGCGGTTCTCCCGGCGTGACGTCGGCAACCCGCTCCTAGCGTCCGAGCGACACCACAGCCCGGACGCCAGGAGCTCCCGATGACCAGCACCGTCGTCACCCACATGCCGGAAGCGGCCGCCGCCTCGGGTTCTCGCCGGCGCGGCGGACTGCGCACCACGCTCGCCCGCCGTTGGCCCACCGGCATCGGCGTCGCGGCGGTCGCCGCCAGCCTCTCCGCCCTGGCGCCGCTGCCCGACCAGGTGCACGCCTGGATCAGCGCCTGGTGCGTGCTGCTCGCCGCGGTGATCTACCTGACCTGGGGCACCGCCCGCGGCGACCTGGCCGATCGGCGGCTGCTGACCGCCCAGACCGCCGCGGTGCTCGGCTTCGGCGCGGTGGCGATGGCTGCGGTCGCCGTCGACCCGGCCACCGCGCGCTACGTGCTGGCCGCCGGCTGGCTGGCCCACGCCGCCTGGGACGTCGCCCATCACCGCCTCGGCCGGGTGGTGCCCCGCTGGTACGCCGAGACCTGCCTGGCCGCCGACCTCGTGATCGCCACCGCCCTGCTCACCGTCGGCCTCGTCTGACCGCCGACACCCCTCCGCCCCTCCTCACCACGCCGGGAGATCCCATGCCCACGTCACTGCCCTGCCCCGCCGGTCAGCGCCAGCTCCTGGATGTACTCGTCATCGGCGCCGGTCAGGCCGGCCTCGCCCTCGGCCACCACCTCGCCGCCCGTGGAGCGGGCTTCCTGTTGGTCGACGCCGGCCCGGAGATCGGCTCCTCGTGGCGCTCCCGCTGGGACTCGCTGCGGCTGTTCAGCCCCGCCCAGTACGACTCGCTGCCCGGAATGCCGTTCCCCGCCCCGGCCGACACCCACCCGAGCAAGGACGACGTCGCCGACTACCTCGCCGCCTACGCCGCCCGCTTCGCGCTTCCCGTGCGGCTCAACTCCCCGGTGTTGCGCCTGCATCGTGCCGCCGGCGGGGACTTCGCGGCCACCACCCCGACCGGGACGCTGCGCGCGAAGCAGGTCGTCGTCGCCACCGGCCCCTTCCAGACGCCGCACATCCCCGGTCTCGCCGACGGGCTGGACCCGCAGGTGCCGCAGCTGCACAGCGCCGGGTACCGCAACCCCGCCCAGCTGCCCGGCGCCGGCCGGGTCCTGGTCGTGGGTGCCGCCAACTCCGGCCTGCAGATCGCCGCCGAGCTCGCCACGACCCAGCCGGTCACCGTCGCGGTCGGCACCCGGCCGACCGAGCTGCCTCAGCGCGTCGCCGGCCGTGACCTGTTCTTCTGGCTGACCCGTTCCGGGTTCTTCACCGTGCCCAGCCACACCCGCATCGCCCGCCGGCTGCGTGCCCGCGGCGACCTGGTCATCGGCACCCGCAGCCGCGACCTGCGCCGCCGCGGGATCGACTTCCGGCCCCGGCTGGCCGGTCTGGACGGTCGCACCGCCCACTTCGCCGACGGGAGCGCGGTCGACGTCGACGCGGTCGTCTGGGCCACCGGCTACCGGCCCGACCACTCGTGGCTGCACGTTCCCGGCGTCGTCGTCGACGGGCAGGTGCGCCACACCGCCGGGGTGACCGACGTGCCCGGGCTGTACTTCCTCGGCCTGCCGTGGCAGACCTGCCGCGGCTCGGCCCTGCTGGGATTCGTCGGGGCCGACGCCGCCGCCCTCTCCGAGCGCATGGCCACCGACGCCACCCGGCCGGTGCGCTCCGAGCCGTCGATCCAGGCAGTTTCCCCGGCGTGAAGCCCCTGCCGCGCCCCTAGCGTCACCCGCAGCACCCCCGTCCGTCCCACCGCCGGCCCACCGAAGAGAAGCCGATGCCCACCGCGATCCTGCTCCCGCCGACCGTGCCCGCCAGGCCCGCGCCGGGCAGCCACCATGCCGGGGTGGTCCAGTTCCTCACCGGCTGGGCCACCACGCTGCTGCCGCTGCTCGTCGCCGTGACCGGTCTCGAGCTCGGCTGGTCGCTGCTGGGCGGGACCACCTGGCTGGTCGCCGGTGCCGGTGTCGTCGGGTGGGCGCTGTTCGCGGCCGGCTGGCTGTTGCACCGCGACTGGCATGCCGGTGCCGTGGTCGCCGCACTCGGCGCACCGGTGGCCGTGCTGGCAGGGCCGGCCGCGCTCGGCTGGCTCGCCCCAGCCGGGGCGGTGCTCTGGGGGCCGGTGAGCGCCGTGCTGACGGTCGCGCTGGCAATGGCCGCACAACCGCTGACCCCGAACGTCCCGCCCTCCGCCGAGCCCCCGGCTCGCGGCTGACCACCCCGACCCGCCCGGCCTCCCGAGGAGCATCCGATGACCGTCTCGCACCCTCCCCGTCACACCGTCGGGCTGCTCGCCGGGCTGCTGGCCGCCGCCGCCGGGGAGATCACCGCCACCGCCACCCGCCGCGGTCGTTCACCGTCGTCCGGCCTGGCCCGCGGCCTGGTCGACGCTGCACCGGCGATGCTCGTCGACGGCGGCGTCGCCCTCGTCGGCCGGGCGGACAAGCCCGGCCTGGCCGTGCTCGCGGCCGGCACGAGCGGCCTGGCCGCGGCGGCCGGCACCACCCTGGCCGGCCGACGGCCGCTGCTCGGCGCCGCCGTCGCCGCCGCCCCGCACGCCCTCGGCGGATACCTCGCAATCCGCCGCGGCGACGCCTCCGCCCGGGATACCGCCGCCGCGGCGGCCGCCGGCATGCTCACCGCCGCGACCGCGATCGCTCCGCTGCCCGTGCGTCCGCCGGTGGTGGCCACCGACGGGCGGGCCCGCCGCCGCGCCGCTGCCGTGCTGCGCGACCAGGTGCGGCTACCCGCGCCCGCCCGGCCGCTGCCGCCGGTCCCCGCTGCCGACACCGCAGCACACCGTGGCGTCGCCCCTCTGCTGGCCGAACCCGGAGACCTGGTCGTCATCGACGTGACGGTGCCCGAGCCGCGCACCGACGTCGGCGCCTGGCGGCTCGACGTGGACGGAGAGGCGGAGCGACCGCTGTCGCTCACTCTTCCCGAGGTGCTGGCCCTGCCGCTGGAGGAGCGCGACCTGCTGATGGTCTGCGTGCACAACCCGGTCGGCGGCACCCGGATGGGCTGCGCCCGCTGGACCGGCATCAGCCTGGCCGACCTGCTCGAACGGGCCGGCGTGATTGACGACGACGGATGGCTCGTCGCGGAGGCCGTCGACGGCTACACCAACGTGCTGCCGCTGGACGTGGCCCGCCGGCACGGCTTCCTCGCGGTCGGCATGGCCGGACAGCCGCTGCCCCGCGAGCACGGCAGCCCCGCCCGGCTGCTCGTCTCCGGCCGGCACGGCCAGGACGGCAGCATCAAGTGGCTCCGACGCCTCACCGTCAGCGCCACCCCGCCGCTCTCCTACTGGGGCTCCCGCGGCTGGGCCGACGGCACCTACCCGGTCCACCCCGCGTCCCGCATCGACGCACCCGGCTCACACGGGCGCGTCGCGCCCGGCCAGGTCACCCTTCGCGGCTACGCCTGGGCACCCCCCGTCGGCGTGGACCGCGTACAGGTGCAGGTCGACGGCGGCCCGTGGACCGACGCCGCCCTCGGCGTCGACCTCGGTCCGGACGCCTGGCGGCCCTGGACGGCCACCTGGGCCGCAACCCCGGGCCGACACCAGCTGAGGGTCCGCTGCCGCACGACCAGCGGTGGATGGCAGGAGGAGGGCATCGCCACGCCGTTTCCGAACGGCGTGCGCGGCATCCACACGGTGACCGTGCAGGTCGGCGGCCACGCCGCCGGAGCCGCGCTGCGCCGGCTCACCGCCGAGTGCATCACCCGTGCGACCTGGGCGACGCGCAGCGTCGCCGCATGGCGTCAGCGCGGATCCAGCGGGTCGACCGTCGGCCAGGCCGCAGGCGCGACCGACTGATCCCGGTCAGCACCGCCACGCCACACGGCTCTCGGCTACGCCCCTGGTCCTCCGCAGGGGGACCTCGCTCCACCATGGGGGAAGGCATCGCCATGAGCGCCGCTCGACGACATCCCCGGGAGTCAGCATCGAGCCAGTCACCACCGTAGAGTTCGTCGCTGCACGGCGACATCGGCCTCCCGCTGCCCGCGTTCACCCGTGCCGATCTAGCGTGCGGCGAAGATGGATCAGAGATTCCGTCCGCCAACGGGCGCTACCGCTTCATTGATGCACGTACTGGTCAGGGGACGATCCGGTGCAAGGGGAATCCGCCGGGCCGGACAAGGCCCTCCGGGATGACGATCCCGGTGTCGTCCGACCGGCGCGCTACGTTCCGACCATGCCCACGAAGCCGCGCACACCGCGCTCCTCCCCCACCCCGGAGGCAGCAGGTGGGACGGCTCCCACTTGCCGGTGTCCAACTCCCCCCTCGGACACCGAGTTGAACCCCCACGGTATTCGTGCCCGTGGGGTTCTCCTTTTTCCCATGGCTGCACGGCGGCCAGCGTTGCGAGGCGGGGCTCTGCTGGGGTCCCCCGCGGGGACCGCGGATTCGGAACCCTTCCACGGCGGCGCAACGCACGAGCCACCGCCCCTCCCACCGTTACCGGTGGATGGTCCGTGTCACACGTCCAACGCCGTCCAGAATGCCGCCCGGACGCCGCCGGCTCCCCAGGCGTTCGGCTCGATGAGGCGGCTGAACCACAGGTCCCGCTCCCCCGGTCGCGCCTCGGTCCGCGCAGGATCACCGGCCCGAAGCCCGTGACCATGGAAGATCCCCCCGATGTCGGCCACCGCAGCACCGTGCCGCCCGGCGACGCCGCGCAGCGCCTGGTTGAGCTGGTCGATCACCGCGACCGCATCCGGCCACGGCGGCAGCCCCAGCCTGACGGCGTCCCCCGTGCCGTCGCTCGGGTCGTAGACGGTCCCGACGGCGATCCGACCGCCGGGCGCCACGAGACTGGTGAGTTGGGACAGCGCTCCGTCGACGGCCGCCTCCACGCGCGCGATGACCTGCTGAGCGCCGGCGCTGTCCCCGTACACCGACAGCAGGTCGTTGCCCCCGATCGTGAGGGTGACCACCGTGGGTCGGTCCGGCAACGCCCCGAGGCGAGGGAGCTGCACGTGCAGCAGGGTCCGGGTGGTCGCGCCATCCGTGGCCAACAGCAGGAAGCCGGTCTCGGGGTCGACCGTGAGGAGGTCGCGGCCGCGCCAGTCGGGGAAGTCGTCGTCGCGGTTGCGGAAGAGGAGGCTGGCCCCTCCCCGACCGGGGCCGCCCGCGTAGTCGTCGATGGAGATCGAGTCGCCGAGGGCGACGTAGAACGGGCGCGAAGCATCGGACATGGGGCCATCCTGCTCGTGATCTCCGGGCGCCACCGCCTGCCGGGCGGCTGTCGTGCGGCGCCGGAGTCCCGGCTCCCACGTGATCCCTCGGGCCGCGGACCGACCGCAGTCACCCGCCGGAGGCAATGGCGCTCGCCGGACTCACCGTTGCGGGGCTTGTCCGGAGCACCGCGGCCCCTCAGGCGTCATTTCCGGTAGCTCCGCGAGTACGGGCACGGGCTCCGCCCCGGACGCTTCCGAGGGTCTTCGGCGGCGTGACGGGCCGAAGTCCAGCCTCGCTCACGCGCTGACCAACCGTCATGGACTCCCGATGCGGTGCGCTTCTCCCGGGAGCCGACGTGCCGCGTCGTCTGTCCACTGTCGGCCGTGCCAGATCCGCGCGACTTGCCCATCGGAAGCGGGCCAGCGGTTAGGGGTGGGTCATGCCGCAGCCAGTGTTGAAGCCGATACGGGACCAGGTTGTCGTCGTGATGGGCGCATCGAGCGGGATCGGTCGCGCCACCGCCGCCCGGTTCGCCGCGAACGGGGCGAAGGTCGTCGTTGCCGCCCGAGGAGAGGCCGGCTTGCGGTCGCTCGTCGAACAGGTCCGGGCCCACGGCGGAGACGCTGTGGCCCAGATGGCCGATGTGACCGACCCCGCCCAGATGCGACGTGGCCCAGCGCGCGGTGACCGAGTACGGCGGACTTGACACCTGGGTGCACGCCGCCGGGGTCCTGCTGGTCGCCCCGTTCGACGAGACGACACCGGAGGAGTTCCAGCGCGTCATCGACGTGAACCTCATGGGCCAGGTTCACGGCGCCATGGCCGCTCCCCCGCACCTGAAGGGGAAGAGCGGAGCCCTCATCCACATCTCCTCGATCGGGGCCAAGCGGGGCGCGCCGCTGCAGACCGCCTACAGCCCGTCCAAGCACGGCATCGACGGATTCGCCGAAACGCTGCGGATGGAGGTGCAGCGGGCGGACCTGCCGATCAGCGTCGGCCGCAGGGGCGCGGGTAGCGCGGCGGATCCCCCTGGCCGGGGAGGTCGAGCGTCAACACCTCGTACCGGCGGGCCAGCGTCGGCAGCACCGTGCCGAACTCGCCGATGAGACTGGCGAGGCCCGGAAGGAGCACCAGGGTCGATCCGGTCCCGTCCCGATGCGCGTTGACCCTCGGAAGCTGCATCGTCCGGTCCGCCCGGCGCATTGAACCCGATTCGCCACAGGTGGCCGCGGCCACGTTGGGCGGGGCCGGATGTGCGTCTGCCGCTCCCCGGTTGTGCTTACCTGCTCTCGACGTCCTCGTTCGGTCGTCGACGCCTCCCGGTCAGCAGCCGCTGCGCTGCCTCGGGTGGAGGCGCTGGTGCCCAGGGTGGCGAAGACGCCCTCGGCGAGGCCGTCGTCAAGCAGTCGTCGAGGCCGCCCGCGCCACCGACATGGCGAAGGGCCCCCGAGTGGCACGTTGCGCAGCAGAGTCGGCCTGGACGCCGGTGGACCGAGCGTCCGGGCCACCGCGCACTGCGGTACGGCAACTGCCACCATCACGTCATGGGTCACGGCCACGCCGTCCAGGACGAACTCCGCGAACCGGCCCGCGCGCTGCGTCGCGCGATCCCCGGGGTCTATGACGGATACCGCCAGCTGCATGCCGCCGCATACGCCGCCGGCGCACTGGATGAGAAGACGAAGGAACTGATCGCGCTCGCCATCGCGGTCAGCAAGGAGTGCGACGGGTGCATCGCGTCGCACGCTCGTGGGGCCGTCCGCACCGGCGCCTCCGAGTCTGAGGTTGCCGAAGCCCTAGGCGTCGCCATCGCGATGAACGGCGGACCTGGCACCGTGTACGGCCCGCGCGCATTTGCGGCCTTCCGAGAGTTCGCGGAAGAAGCAGACCACGAGCAGGGGTGACCCGAGGTCATCTCGTCAGGGCGGGAAGCGTGTGCGTATGTAGCGTCTCGCCCCTCGGACACCGAGTTGAACCCCACGGTCGTCGGACCGGTGGGGTTCTCCTGCTTTCGACGTCGGCACGTCCCCTCGATGCCTGGAGGAACCACATCGACCTGCAGGCCCGCACCTCTCCGAGCCGCCCAGGCAACCGAGTCGTGAGGCATCTCCGCGAGTCAACGGAGCCTGGAGCAGTCCCCGCGGTCCGAACTTCGGGCCTCCCGACCCTCCACGGCTCCTTGGCAGGGGCGGTGGCCATTGTCGTGGAGCGCCCACGGCCGGTCACCTCACGCCGCTGCTCCTGAGGGTTGCCGGTGAACCCGCGCGCACGGAGGTGGTGAAGGACGTCTTTCCTCGGGGGTTCAGACCCGAGCGGCCCGTCTGCCCGACATGGCCGGCCAGACCGTCGTAGCCGCACGCGCATGCAGCGGGTCGCCCTCGGACGCGAATCGCCGGCTCACGCCAGTGCGAAGGCGACCTCGGACGAACCGACGACGAGATCCTGGAGGGCGTCCACGAACACCACCCGGACATCTGCATGTCCCTCCGTCACCTACCGGCCGAGTCAGGCCAACCACCGCCGTCCGGGCGAACAGCGGGCGCGGCCGCCACTACTCGGCGATCGTCCGCCTCGTCCACCCCGTCGTCGTCCGAGAAGTGCTGAGCCGGGCCGACCCCACACTCACGGCGAGGGCGGCGGCGGTGTGACGTAGGGCAGCAGAATGGCGTCCACGACGTGTTCGATCAGGTGGGGGGTGACCGGGTCGCCCGTCACGAGGAAGCGGTGCCAGAGCACGGCTTGACCGAGTTCGCGCGCGATGTCGAACTGGACGTCGGAGCGCACCTCCCCGCGCGCGATTCCTCGCTGGAGCGTCTCGGCCATGGCCTTCTTCCGCCAACCGATCACTCCCTCGCGAAACGCCTCGGCGAGCTCGGGATCATGTGGCATGGCGCCGACGATGGCCGGGCCGATGACCCCCACGGGGCTTGCGAAGAAGTCGGCCCAGCCGTGCAGGATGGCCAACATGTCACCGCGGTAGCTGCCGGTGTCCGTGTGCGGGATGGCCGACATCGCCAGCGGGACGAGGGTGTCGCGCAGCAGGGCTGCCCGGCCGTCCCAGCGCCGGTAGAGAACCGACTTGCTGGTTCCCGCCCTGGCGGCGACCGACTCCATGGTGACGCCGCCGACACCCTGATCGATGACGATGTCGAGCACGGAGGCCTTGATCGCCGCCTCGAGGACCTCTCCCCGACGCCGCCTGACAGCGGGCGGTGTCGCCTCGCCCGCGGCCCTGCCGAGCGGTGCGCTCACCATGGCATCCAGCGTACAAGAAACGGTTGCGTTCCCTCGCGCACAGGGCCACTCTGCCGCCCATACGACACGGGAACGTATCTACGGAGGGGTCATGGCTCACATGTGTCGCACTGGCCGGACCGGTGCTTCGAGCCCGGAAGGGCGGCCGTTCCCCGCAGGAGGCGGGAATGGCTGACGCCGACAAGGTGCACGTGGTGGTCGGCGCCAGCGGCGGTACCGGTCGCGCCCTGGTGCGCGAGCTCGTGGGACGCGGCCGCCGCGTGCGTGCGGTGAACCGCAGTGGCCGGATGGCGCTGCCCCCGGGCGTGGAAGTGATGGCTGCAGATGCCACGGACGCCCGCCGCATGCAGGAGGTCTGCCGAGGCGCCGGTGTGGTCTACAACGCGGTGAACCCGCCCTTCGTGCAGTGGCGAGACGCCTTCCCGGCCGCCGTCGACGGCGTGCTCGCCGGCGCTGAGGCGGCCGACGCCCGGATGGTGTTCGTCGACGACACCTGGATGTACGGCCGCGTCACGGAGCCCATGACAGAGGACATGCCCTACCGGCCGGTGAGCTGCAAGGGCGTGCTCCGCGCGTGGCTCGCCGAGCGGGTCCTGGCGGCGCACACCAGCGGCCGGGTGCGGACCGTCATCGGGCGGGCTCCGGAGCTCTACGGCCCCGCCGTGGAGTCCGTGCTCGGTCGCAACCTGTTCGGGCCGGCTCTGGGCAAGGGACCGGTCCTCTGGGTCGGCGACATGGATCAGCCGCTCGGTCCCATGTTCATCGACGACTTCGCGCACGGGCTGGCCGACCTAGGCGAGCAGGAGGTGGCTCTCGGCAAGTCCTGGCACCTCCCGACCCCGTCACCGACCACAGCACGAGGGTTCCTCGACCTGTTGTCCGCTCAGGCGCAGCGACCACTCCACGTGCTGCGGCTGGGGGCGGCCACCGCCCGCGTCCTCGGGCTCGCTTGGCCCGTTCTCAGGGAGGGCGCCGAGATGCTCTACCAGTTCCGGCAGCCGCACAGCGTCGACGCCACCGCCTACCGCACGGCCGTCGGACCCGGCCAGGTCACCTCCTACGCCGATGGCATCGATGCAACCCTGCAGTGGTACGCGAACACCTCGAGCCGACCCCTGGCAGCGGTCGGACGATGACGACCATCCGGGCCCCGGGCATCACCCCGCCGTCCCGGAACCGGGCATGCAGGCTGCCCGAACTGGTTCGGCGCCACCCGGTCACGGCCTTGCTCCTGTGGTTCTTCACGGTCGGTCAAGCCGTCGCCTTCATCCCGGTGGTCTCTCACCTGAACGGCGTCGACGTCGCAATCACGCCGTTCGTCCTCGCCAGCAACCTCGTCGGCCTGCTGCTGCCGACCTTGCTCATCACGCACGTCACCGGTGGCGCGGTCGGCCTCCGGATGCTGTGGCGGCGCATCACCGCGGTGCGGGTCGGTCCCGGCTGGTACGCCTACGCACTCGTCGTGGTCCCGCTGACGACCGTGGGGGTCGCGGCAGCGCTCTTCGGTCTCCCCCGAGGCACCTCCCTCCCGGCGTTGGGCGCGGCGGTGGTGGTCGGCCTGCTCATTCCCACCGTCCTCGGCCTCGTGACAAGCAATCTCGGCGAGGAAGTCGCCTGGATGGGCTTCGTGCAGGCGCGCCTGCAGGACCGGCGCGGCCCGCTTGTCGCTGCCCTCCTCACCGCTCCGCTCTTTGCACTCCAGCACCTTCCCCTGGTCGTGAGCAACGCCGGCTCCGGCGCTCCCCTGCTCCTGCTCCTGCTGGTCCTGCTTGCAGTCCCGTTCCGTGCTCTCATCGGCTGGAGCTACAACCGGACCCAGAGCCTTCTCCTGGTCGGACTCGTCCACGCCAGCGGAAATGCCGTCGCCGGCGGCACCATGCTCGGGGACGGCCTGCTGCAGCGGCTCTATCCGGAGGTGAGTACCGGACCACTGCACATTTTCGCCTTCGCAGTTCTCGGCCTGCTCGTCCTGGGTGCGACCCGAGCGCGGCTGGGCCTCCCGCGCGGGCATGCACGCGGAAGAGGGCCCCGGATGCCTTGAGCGGCGGGGCGTCGACTGGTCATTCGTCAGCGTCACCAACGTCATGCCGGCGATGATCTTCCCCATCCCCAAGTCCCCTCGGACACCAGCTGATGCACACCGATCGACAGCCCTTGCACGGCTCCCCGTGGCAGGACCCATCGGTGCTCGAACTCGAGTACTTCGGCAGCCACCTCGAAGTCGGCGTCGTGGTGCACGACCGTCACCCCGTGCTCAGCCGCGAGTACCGCCGTCAACAGGTCGATGATGCCAACCGCTCGATGGCGCCCCGTGCCGGCGAGGAGGCGCTGCGCATCGAACGCCCGTTGCCAGTGGCCATCGTCGGTGGGGAGGTACTCGTACGCCGCACGGCGGTCGGCCCGCACCTGCTCGCACTCCGCCGGGCTGCGGGTGCTGTAGAGCGCCTCGGCATCCAGGCCGGCGCAGCTAGCCACCAGACCCCCGGTGATGAGGGGCTCCAATCGGTCCGCGACGGCAGTCAGCCGCATCCTGGCCGCCGCGCTGGTGTCGATGAGGAACCGGGCGATCACCGCCACGCGTCAGCCCGCTGGCGCGGATCCGCCATCGCCTCGAGTCCACCCTCCTGAAGCCAGGCCACCTGCCGGGCGCGTGCGGCTGCTTTCGCCGCTTGCCGCAGAGCGGCGCGGACCGTGTCCGACACCCCGCTGGTGTTCAGCTCGCGTTGAGCCTGCGCCAGCATGACGGGCGGCACCGGCCGGCTGGCCTGGGCCCCGGGGCCTGACGGCCGTCCCCTCGTGGGCGTGACTGCCCCCGAGCGCCCTGCGTCGGCGACGGAGGCCATGAGGGCTCAACGCCCTCGACACGGCGGGACGTCGGTGACCAGTCGCATGATGTCCCCGGACGGAGCGGCCATCGCAGCACGCCGATGGGCCCCAGGACCACGACGAGCGGTGGGGGTGACGGGCGTGCCCCTCGGGACAGCCACGCAGCAGTCGACGACCGATATCCGCGCGGTGCTCGGCGAGGACGCGGTGGCAGCGCTCGGCGAGGCCGATGCCGATGCCTTCCTCACCCGGGCCGAGCTGTGGCTACCCGACATCGCGACCGCGTTGTCGGAGCTCTACGGCGAGCGGGCACCCGACGTGCTGCAGAGGGCGCTGCGCCTCGCACTGGCGGCCGCGGGCGAGCGGCCGGAGCGGCTCCGCCGGCTCGACCGGCGCCGGGAGATCGACCCGCGCTGGTTCCAATCACCGGGCATGCAGGGCTACGTCTGCTACGTCGATCGCTTCTGCGGAACCCTCGACCGGCTGCCCGACCGGCTCGACCACCTCGCCGGCCTCGGCACCACCTACCTGCACCTCATGCCGCTGCTGCGTGCGCGCGAGGGCGAGAACGACGGCGGCTACGCCGTCGCCGACTACCGCGCCGTCGACCCGCGTCTGGGGACCATGGCCGATCTCGAGGCCGTGGCCACCGCGCTGCACGACCGTGGGATGAGCCTGTGCATCGACGTGGTCCTCAACCACACCGCACGGGAGCACGCGTGGGCACAGGGGTGGCTGGCCGGCGACCCCCGGTACGCCGGCTTCTACACGGCGTTCCCCGACCGGACGATGCCCGACGCCTTCGACGCCACCATCCCCGAGGTGTTCCCCGACCGGGCGCCGGGCTCCTTCAGCTGGGTGCCCGAGGCGCTGGGCGGCGCGGGTGCGTGGGTGTGGACCACGTTCTGGCCCTACCAGTGGGACCTCGACTACTCCAACCCCGAGGTCACCCTCGCGATGCTCGGCGAGATCACCTGGCTGGCCAACCGCGGCGTCGACGTCTTCCGGATGGACGCCGTCCCCTTTCTCTGGAAGCGGCTCGGCACGGCCTCGCAGAACCAGCCCGAGGCCCACCTGCTGCTGCAGGTGCTGCACGCGCTCACCCGGCTGGCCGCCCCGGGCGTCGTCTTCAAGGCCGAGGCGATCGTCGCCCCCGACGACCTCGTCCGGTACCTCGGCGCGCACGAGCGCGAGCGCCCCGAGTGCGAGTTGGCGTACCACAACCAGCTCATGGTGCTGCTCTGGAGCAGCCTGGCGACCGGCGACGTCCGGCTGGCCCGCCAGTCGCTCGCCCGGATGCGCCCCGTCCCGGCGTCGACGACCTGGTGCACGTACGTCCGTGGCCACGACGACATCGGGTGGGCGGTGACCGACGAGGACGCCGCCGCTGTCGGCCTCGACGGCGCCGCGCACCGTCACTTCCTCAGCGACTTCTACGCCGGCCGCTTTCCCGGCTCGTTCGCCCGCGGCGCGCTCTTCCAGGAGAACGAGGCCACCGGTGACGCACGGATCTCGGGGACCACGGCGTCGTTGTGCGGTATCGAGGACGCTCTCGCGCGGCGTGACGACGCGGCACTCGAGTCCGGGATCCGGCGCCTGGTCCTGCTGTACTCGGTCGTCTACGGCTTCGGCGGCATCCCGCTGCTGTTCTCCGGCGACGAGCTCGCGCAGCTCAACGACCACGGCTATCTCGCCGACCCCGAGCTCGCACCCGACAACCGGTGGATGCACCGCCCCACTCTGGACTGGCAGGCCGCCGCCCGGGCCGCCGACGCCGGCTCGGTCGAGGGCCGCGTGTCCGCCGCGCTGCGCCGGCTCGGGGACGTCCGCCGCTCGCTGCCGGCGCTGTCCGGCGACGTCGGCGCCGAAGTGCTCGACATCGGCAACGACTCGGTGCTGGTCTGGCGCCGCCGGCACCCCCGCCACGGCACCTTCCTCGGACTGGCCAATGTCAGCCCCGCCCCCCAGCCCGTCGACGCCGACACGGTCACCGGGCTGGGCACCTTCCGCCAGGTGCACGGCGGCGACGGTGTCCTGCCGGTCGAGCAGGGCCGCCTCGTCGTCCCGGGTCTGGGCTTCGCCTGGTTCGCCGAGGGCTGAGGACAGGACGACCCGAGACCTGAGCCGCTGCCGGATGGCGATCCGGCAGGCGCCGGCCCGGGACGGACCTGCTTGACCCACGCGCGCCCCAGCGCGACCGTTCCTGCAGGCCACTGTCCGCGAGGGGGTGCCGTCATGCAGACGCGGTTCACGGCCTTGGTCGGCTGCTCGGTCCCGGTCCAGCAGGCGCCCATGGGGGCGGTCTCGTCGCCGGACCTGGCGGTCGCGGTCGCGGACGCCGGAGGTCTGGGCAGCGTTTGTGCACTGGGTGTGCCGGCCGAGACCTTCGTCCGCCGGCTGGACGGCATGCGACGGCGGACGAGCGGCGTGCTGTCGGCCAACATCCTCCTCGAGGACACCGACGAGGAGGTCATCGCCGCAACCGCGGAGCGCGTGCGTGTGGTCGACTTCTTCTGGTTCGACCCCTCGCCGCGGCTGGTGGAGCTCGTGCACCGGGCGGGCGCCCTGGTCGGCTGGCAGGTCGGGTCGGTGGAGGAGGCGCGCGCCGCAGCGGATGCCGGATGCGACGTCGTCACCGCACAGGGCCACGAGGCGGGCGGCCACGTGCGTGGTGACCGGCCGTTGCTGCCCCTGGTGCAGGAGATCCTCGACGCGGTACCGATCCCGGTGCTCGCTGCGGGTGGCATCGCCGACGCCCCCACCCTCGCGGCGGTGATGGCCGCCGGAGCGGACGGAGCACGCATCGGGACGCGGTTCGTCGCCACGACGGAAGCGGCTGCCCACCCGGTCTACAAGCAGGCACTCGTCGACGCCACCGGCGACTGCACCGTCATCAGCAGCACGTTCAGCCGGGACTGCCCCCTCTGCGCCACCCGCCCACGTCACCGCGTCCTGCGCGTTGCCGTCGAACGCGCCCGGAACCTGGACGGCGACGTCGTCGGGACGGTGACGACAGGTGGCCGGCAGGTGGCCCTGCCGCGCGGTGCCGGCCTGCCACCCCTTGCCGCCGTCGACGGAGACGTGGCCGGCATGGCGATGTACGCGGGCGCGGGCGTGGGGGCGGTCACCGCCATCCGGCCGGCCGCCGACGTGCTCCGCGACCTGACGGCCGCTCTCGGTCCCGGCAACGTGCCCGCACGTCGCTGAACGCACACCCCGCGCCGGGACGATCGCACGAGGTCCTGGCGACCCTGGCGGACACGGGGCATCAGCGTGCTGCGCCCCGGTGTTCCCTCCCGCCCACGGGGTGGCGGCTCCTCGATCGCCCCTCCGACAGCGAGTTGAACCCCGCGGCCTTTCCGTCGGCAGGCTTCACCTGCCTCTGGCTCCGACCGGTTGGCAGGATGGCTCGAGGCCAGTGTGGCCGGGAACTGCGGCCCGAAGTCTCAGGTCCGCATGATCCGGTGGTCCGCCGTCGATGAGCATCGGCCTGGCGCCGAGTGAGCGTGTCGGCACCCTGAACGGTCCGAGCTCGGTCACCCACCGTCCGACGCGAGATCCTGGCGATCCAGCGCGCCGGCCTCGAGGAGCACGTCCAGCGCCGGTTCCAACCCGGCCAAGGCCTGTGCCACGTCCTCGGGGTGGGCGATCGTCCACGCCTGGGTGTCGACGTAGCAGCGCAGCGCCTCGTCGAACGCCTCCTCGCCGGCCGCCTTCCGGGCAGCCTCCAGCGCCGCGGCACCCTTGCTGTAGACGAGGTCCTCGTACTCGTCCTGATCGTCGAAGTCGCCCATGGACCCACCCACGTCCCCGCGGGTCCGCAGCTCCTCCTCGTGCGTGTGCGGGTCGGGCCCCAGGGACTCCGAGAAGCTGGCGAACGCCTCGTCGAGCCACGGGTCGCGGAACTGCGAATTCCCCACCATCCCGTAGAACCACATGTGCGCGACCTCGTGCAGGATCAGGTCGTAGTCGTCGCCACCGAGCACGATCGACGACGCGTACTCCTCTCCGCCGCCGTCGTCGCCGTCTCCGGTGGTCACCAGCGGCACGGTGAGGGTGTCGTAGGGGAAGGGGCCGAAGCGCTCCTCCATCCGTCGGATGGCGTCGAGGGTGTCGTCGGCGAGCTCCTCCGCCGACGTTTCCGCGCCCGGCAGCACGCCGACGGTGACTCCCGTGCTCCCCGTCTCCACGGTGGCGGTGTCGAAGTCCCCCGCCGCCACGCTGACGTCGCGGGCGACGGGCTCCCGCGACTCCCACATCCGGCGCCCGGCCTCCGCGCTGCGCGGCTCCTCCTGGTCGCCGCTCATCAGGACGACCAGGTCCTCCGGCGCGGAGACCCGGATGGTGGTGTCCGCCACCGCGGTGGTCGTCGTCTCGGCGCTGATCTCGACGAAGGGGTCCCGCGCCCAGCCGACGGCCGGCTCCCAGGCCAGCGACGGGTAGCCGCCCGCCCACCAGGTCACGTCGTCGCCGACGCCGAGCCGGTCGAAGCCGGCGGGGGTGCGGCCGGCGGTGAGGCGCAGGGTGAAGTCCAGCTCCACCGTCACGGCTTCTCCCCCGGCCACGGCGGTGTCCAGGTCCACCCGGTACAGACCGCCCGGGGTCCCGGGCGCCGCGTCGGCGTCCAGGTACTCGCCGCCGGTGACCGTGTCCCCGCGGACGTCGTCCACGCTGAGCCGGTTGCCCTCCGACTGGGGGGCGTTCGGGATGAGCCGGAACCACATCTCCTCGACCGGCAGGTCGGGGGTGAAGGTCACCGTCTCGGTGCCGGTCACCGTGCGCAGGTCGTCGTCCAGCCGGAACTCCAGGTCGATCACCGGCCGGTCCGGCGCCGGAGCGGCCCGCTCGGCCGTGGCGCAGCCGAGGACCTGCCCCCCACGCGCGGCGCCCTCCGGGGACGACGTCTCCTCCGGCGACGAGGTGCACCCGGCGAGCAGGAGGACCGCGCCGCACGCCGATGCCCACCAACGCCTCCGAGCCGGAGCGGTCGCGTCGAGCATGGTCTCTGCCCACCCAGCGGAGTCGACCGGGTCCCGCCCTCGGCGGGTTCCGTGTACGGCCAGTCCGCTGATACGGAATGTAGGGAGTCAAGCGGCCGTCGTACAGGGCCGGTACGCCACGATCGTCCAGCGGGGGTGTTGGCCCGCGGTTCCTCGTCGATGACTCGGATCGGGCGGTTCTCGAGAACGCCTGACCGGAGCCGAGCCGACGATGACGCGGTGGCGGCTGCCGTCGTCGACCTCCTCTACGACCCGCTGACCGAGGATCCGCACAGCGTCGGCAAGCCGCTACGGCTCCAGCCCGAGGGCTCGTGGTCGGTCCGGCGGCGCCAGGACCGGGTCATCTACTCCATGCACGACGAGGTGGTGGTAGGCGTTCTCCGCATCTCTCACCGCGCCGATGGATACGGCTGAGGACGTGCCGCGCCGGCGGGTGAGGTTGGGTGCCGCCCGTGAGCCACGCGGAGGCCGTGGAACGGCGCGCTCACCGTCGCCGGTCGCCTCTGGTCGCAGCGGGTTGCAGACCGACGCGTCGTCCGGTGCGCCAGGCGCTCCGGGCTGCACGGCATTCACCGGGCCGGACGGTCAGCGGGACTGCTGCACGGCCGAGAGGTGGACTGCAGAAGAGCCGCCGCCCACCGTCCGGGGGGTCGGACCCGCAGAGTCCTGGCTGCCCGCACCGGGACCAGTCGGACCAACGATCGCGAGGCGGGGTGACCCGGGGTCTGGTTCGCCCGGGGGCCTTCCTCCTGGCAGACCGCAGTGGCCTCCGACCGGACGAGACGTCAGCTCAGGACTTCCGGTCCATCAGAACCGACGCAGCTCCGACAGTCGCAACAACACCGAGCGCCACCCGGAGGTGATGCCACCGTGCCCACCTCTCGAGCAAGGATGCGGTCTCGGCGTCGGCCAGGTGCTCCGCCGTGAACCGGTGATTCATCGGCTCGTTGACCGTGATGGTGATCGCGACGACGCCCGCTGCCGCTCCCGCCGCCACGGACGCCGCCCCAGCTCGAGGGCCCTTCCCCGTCTGGACGACGGCCGACGCTGCGTTGACGGCGGCTGAGCCCGCGGCGAGAGGAATCATCAGGCTCCGGATCCGGCCGGAGTGGGCGGCGAACCAGGTGCGGAACTGTTCCGGCGGCACGCCGCGCCAGAACGGGAGGAGCACGACGTCGATGACGAGCATGCCGCCCGCCAGGAGCCCGGCCAGGACGGCTGAGACAAGAGCAAGGAAACGCGCGACCACGCCGGGCACTATCCACCCCCCGTCGCATCAGCAACAGGTTGATCCATGCGGTGTCGGTTCCCGGCCGCGGGAACCCGTGCGCGCATGTAGCGAGCCACCCCTCGGACACCCTTGCCGGGGCATCTGCCCGGCGGCACCGGATCGCGATCGCACGTCGGCCCCGCGGGGGCGCGGTCACCGCGCATCTCTCCGGCACCGCTGAGGCGGTGCTCAGTGGACGACACCTGCGGCAGTGACACGACGACTGGGGCCGGCCCCCCTTCCGACGGTGATCGTCGGCTCGAGCGCCACGAAGGACGACAGCGGTGATCGCGGCGCGCCGCCGGCCTGCGAACGGAATGGACGGAGTCCATGGCCTCTACTCCACCGTCAGTGCGCGGTGGAGGCTGTGGCTGCCCCAGACACACCGGGAGGGCCCGATGAGAATGATGCTCAGGGCGGTCATCGACACCGAGGCGGGAAACGAGGCCATCCGCAACGGGTCCGTCGCTCAGATGTTGGAGCAGTTGGTGAAGCAGCTCGATCCCGAAGCCGCCTACTTCCATGACGAGGATGGCCAACGGGCCATGACCGTGGTGTTCGACATGGCCGATCCCTCACAGATGCCGGCCATCGCCGAACCCCTGTACCTGGGCGTGAAGGCGCGGGTATCGATGGTGCCCTGCATGAACCTCGATGACGCGCACAGGGGACTCTCGCAGCTTCCTGCAGAGCTGACGTCGCCCGGCGCCTGACCGGGACGCTCCGTCGAGCAGCGGCTGCTGCCGCCAGCTGTGCAGGGTGCCCTCCGCAGGAGAACCGAACCCGGTCGGCCCGGACTGCACACCCGAGGCCTCAGCAGGTCCTGCCCCGTCTCCACGGCGCGCCCGGTACCACCGGCCGCGACCGTTCCCTACCGCGGGGCCTCGAGCTGCACCGGGGCCGGAGACGCCCGGAACTGCTCGGCGGCCGGCGGGGCGTGCGTCGGCATCATCGGACCCTCGCCCGCCGGGTCGAGCACCCCCTCCTCGAACCACGCGTATCGGCCGGAGAGGACCTTCTGGGCAGCCCTGTACTGAGCGTGGTCGTCGTTGGCCCACAGGTCGGCGAACAGCCGGTCGACCCGACGTCGGGCCTGGCCGCAGAACAGGTCCGCCAGTTCCATGGCCTCGTCCCGGCGGTCGGGCCGCTCTCGCCCGATGGTGCTCGCGTAGACGCACGCGCACGCGATCGCGTAGAGCTCGGCACCGATGTCGACGATCCGGCCGAGCAGGTGACCCTTCTGCTCGAGGCGCCCCTGGTAGCGGCTCATCGCGTAGAAGGTCGAGCGCGCGAGCTTGCGGGAGTGGCGCTCGACGTAGCGCACGTGCTTGGCCAGCTGCCCGAACTCGGAGAAGGAGCCGGGCCGCTGACCCGCTCCCACGGTCAGCGTCGGCAACCACGTGGCGTAGAAGGCCCCTGCCCTCGCGGCGGCCTTCGCCTTGTCGGCCAGACGGGAGTCGCCCAGCACCAGGTCCCCCGCCACCCTCAGGTGCTCGTCGACGGCCTCGCGGGCGATCAGCAGGTGCATGATCTCGGTGGATCCCTCGAAGATGCGGTTGATGCGCATGTCCCGCAACATCTGCTCGGCCGGCACCGGCTTCTCGCCGCGCCGGGCGAGCGACTCGGCGGTCTCGTAGGCCCGCCCTCCGCGGATCTGCACCATCTCGTCGACGGCGGTCCAGCCGAGCTCCGAGGCGTACAGCTTCGCCAGGGCGGCTTCGATCCGGATGTCGTTGCGGTGGTCATCGGCCAGGCGGCTGGACACGTCGAGCACCGCCTCGAGGCCGAATGCCGTCCCCGCCAGCCAGGCGAGCTTCTGGGCGATCGGGTCGTGCTTGCCGATGGGCTGACCCCATTGCTTCCGTTCGGCCGACCACTCGCGCGCGATCTTCAGCGAGTACTTCGTCGCCGACAGGCAGAACGCCGGCAGCGACAGGCGGCCGGTGTTCAGCGTGGTGAGCGCGATACGCAGCCCCTTGCCTTCGCCGCCGATGACGTCCTCACGGGGGACGACGACGTCGTCGAAGCGCGTCACCGAGTTCTCGATGCCCTTCAGGCCCATGAACTGGTTGCGGTGCTCGACCGTGACGCCCTCGCGGTCGCACGGGCAGAGGAACGCGGTGATACCGCCCCTGTGGCCGTCGGACTCCGGGACGACGGCCATGACCACGACCACGTCGGCGATGGCGCCGTTGGTCGCCCACAGCTTCGTGCCGTTGATCCGGTAGCCGGTGCCGTCATCCGTCGGGACCGCAGTGGTGCTCATCCGCGCCGGATCCGAGCCGACGTCCGGCTCGGTCAGCAGGAACGCCGAGATGTGGTCCCTGGCCAGCCTGGGTAGCCATTCGCGCTTCTGCTCCTCGGAGCCGAACAGGCGCAGCGGCTCGGGCAGGCCGATCGACTGGTGCGCGGAGAGCAGCGTCGAGATCGACGAGTGCCAGGTGCCGGCCATGGCCAGGGCCCTGTTGTAGTAGACCTGGCTCAGCCCGAGACCGCCGTACTCCACGGGGATCTTCATGCCGAGGGCGCCCAACTCCTTGAGGCCCTGTATGACGCTCGGGGGGATCCTCGCCTCGCGCTCGATCTGCTGTGGGTCGACATGGTCGGTGAGGAAGGCACGGAGGCGCTCGAGGAACGTCTCCCCCACCGTCACCGCGGCCGGGTCCAGCTCGGGCTGCGGGTGGATCAGGTCGAGGCGGAAGTTGCCGAGGAAGAGCTCCTTGCCGAAGGACGGCTTCGTCCACTCGGTCTCACGGCTGGCCTCGGCGACCTGCTTCGACTGCTCGTACGAGGGATGCGGCGCCATGCACCACGATCAACCCTGTGCCCTCGTGCGGCAATGGATCTCGGCGCGTCCTACGCGGCCGCCGCGCCTCACGTCCGAAGGGGTGTGCGCCTGTCGCGGATCGGCCCTCGGACACCAGCTGACGCGCGCCGATCGGGAGCCCCGCACCGGTTCCTGGTCGACCGCGCCGGCACCGGTGGACCGTTCGTGCGTCACGCCGGCGCGGAGTCGTCCTCGTCCTCCACCAGATCCTGCGGCACTCCCTCGGACGGCTTCGCGTGCCGGCTGGGATCGAGCTCCTGCGCCACCGCGGGTAGGCACGCCCACGACGCGCTGCGCTTCGGTCGTGCGTCGTCCTCGTCCCGTGCGGAAGGTGCCATGCTGACGGTCGACGGCTCCACGGTGCCCGAGACGCTCGTCGAGGTCGGTGACGGGCACCGCCTGCACGTGCAGGACTGGGGCACGGGGGACGCGCCCCCCGTGCTGTTCCTCCACGGCGGTCCCGGCGTCAGGGCCAGCGACGACTACAAGCAGTACTTCGACCCCTCGCGCCAGCGCGTCCTGTTCTGCGACCAGCGCGGCGTCGGACGCAGTGAGCCGTACGGGTCGCTGCAGGACAACACCACCGACCACCTCGTCGCGGACATCGTCCGGGTCCTCGACCACCTCGACGTGGACGACGCCGTCCTCATGGGCGGGTCCTGGGGCTCCTGCCTGGGACTGGCGTTCGCCGTGGCGCACCCCGAACGCGTCCGGGCGCTCGTGCTGTACGGATCGCTGACCGGCCGGCAGCAGGAGTCGGAGTGGCTGAACCAGGGCCGCTGGAGGACCTTCTTCCCGGAGGTGTGGCAGCGCAGAGCAGGGAGTCGGCGTACGCCTACACGACGGCGGACAGCGCCGTCATGCACCTGGACGACCGCTTCGCGCCGACGCCGTTCGCGGACGACTTCGACGCGACGCCGGCCCGCCTGCAGGCGCACTACTTCACCAACAGCCACTTCCTGCCACCGGACCACGTCCTGGACAACGCCCACCGGCTGACGATGCCGGTCTACGTCGTGCAGGGCAGGTACGACATGATCTGCCCGCCGGTGAGCGCGTACGAGCTGGTGCAGCGCCTGCCCCGTGGCGAGCTGGTCTGGGCCGTGAGCGGCCACGGGCCCGACCGCGAGAGCTGGAACCTGCTGCGCACGCTGCTGCTCGAGCTCACGCAGTAGTCCGGGGCCGGCCCGCAGCGGCCGGCGCGGCACCCTCACCCGAGACGGTGGGCCGCGGCTGCGGCCAGCGCGCCCAGGCTGTTCGTGGCCAGGTGGAGGAGGACGGGAGCCAGCAGGCTGCCGCTGCGGAGCCGCAGCCAGGCGAAGAGGATCCCGGCCGCCGCCGTGAAGGCGCAGCCCAGGAAGACGGCGGTGAACAGCCCCGCCGACCCGCCGGCCACCGTGTTGGCCGCCGCCGCGCTCAGGGTCGGGCGGATGTGCCAGATGCCGAAGAGCGCCGCCGACACCGCGACGGCCGCGCGCGGCGAGAGCAGCCGCATCAGCGCCGCCAGCAGGACGCCGCGGAAGGCCGTCTCCTCCCACACGACGGTGCCGAGCGGGATCCGGACCAGCGCCTGGTAGGCGACCTCGGCGGAGCCGGCGTCCGCGAGCCGTGCGTCCGCCAGCAGGGGGCGGACCGCCGGTACCGCGAGTCCGACCACGTACCCGGCGGCGACCACGGCGACGCACGCCCCGCCCCACCGCAGCCCGGCCCGGGCACGACGCGGGTCGAACCCCAGTTCCTGCCACGTGAGGCGGGCGAAGCGCGCTCCCGCGAGGAGCAGGCCCGTCGCCGCCAGGTTCACCGCGACGTAGGACTGCGGGTAGCCCGGCATCCGGGTGATGACGACGTTGTTCCAGGCCCCGAGGAGCACGGCGACGGAGGCGGCGAACAGGAGCCCGCCCCGGAGGCCTGCTGCGCGAGCATGCACGCGTGAGGTCTTCCCCGTCCGCGCGCCGGCTCACCTCCGTGGCCGTAGCGCTGTCCTGCGCCGCCGCGGTCATGGCCTGGGGCGAGCTCTCGGTGGGTGCGCTCCTCGCGATCGGCACCGCAGGCACCGCCGTGGTCGTCGCGGGGCTGCTCCGGCGGTCCGGCGCGGCCGCTCCGCCGGTGGGGCGGCGAGGGCTGCCGTGGCTCGCCCTCGTGATCGCCGCCCTTTCCTGGGAGCTGGTGACGCTCGCCGACGACGGGCTGCCGACGGCGAGCGATCTCGCGGACCCTCTCCTCGCCGAGCCGTTGCTGCGCGGCGCCGCCACCGTGTGCTGGCTGGCCGTCGGTGCCTGGCTGATCGGTCGCGAGCGGCGCGGGCCCCGGCGATGACGGACGGCGACCTCACGAGCTCGGCCGGCTTCCTGGGGCTGCTCCTCGTCGCTCTGGCCCTCGAGGTCTCCGCCCGCCTCGGACTCGGTCCGGCCCGAGCGAGCGAGGCCGTCCGCGCCGCGATGCGGACGACGCCCGGCCGTGCCGTCGTCCTGCTCACCTGGCTCTGGCTCGGCGTCCACTTCCTCGCCCGTTGATCCGGTTGCACCGGTCGGCCCCCGGGCGGCACTTCCCGAAGCCGGGAAGGGCCGACGCGTCGACACCGCATCGGTGACCGGACGAGTGTTCCCGGCGCGGGTGCCGCCAGGGATGGCTGGTGTCCCGTCTGCGCATCGTGCTCGTGATCCGCGGTCGGTGCGGCATGATCCGTTGCGGCCGTGCGCCGTCAGAGGGGAGCGACCTGTGCCGTGGAGGTGGTCGGCCGGACCGGCTCTGGCCCTGTTCGGCGGTGCGATCTGGACCCTCCACGCCCTGTGGTTGAGTGCTCGTCCGGAGGGCTGCGTGGGAGCGGACTGCCGTATCCCGGGGAGGTCGAACCGGCCGAGCGAGGACCTCGCCTGGCTCTTCCTCCTGTCCGTCGTGGCGCTCGCGGTGGCGGTGAGCCACCTCGCGGGCGGCCCCAAGGCCTCGGGACGGGGAGCACTTCGTGCCGGCGCTGCCCTGCTGTGGGCCGGCGCCGTGCTGCTCGCGGCGGGCATCGCCGTCAATGCCGCTCTGCCAGGGGACTCACCGCTGTGGTGGCTGCACGACACCGACTCGCTCGGCCGGCTCGTCCCGGTCGCCGGCGCCCTCCTGACGGGGGTGGGCGGAACACGGGCCGGCGGCGTGTTGCGCTGGTCGGGCTGGGCCTTGGTCGTCTCGGCCGTCGTGTCTCTCCCGTTCAACGCGCAGGACGACCGAGTGCTCCTGTCGGTCCCCCTGGGGGTGGCCTGGCTGGCCCTCGGGATCTCGTGCGCCGCGCAGGAGGAGAACCTGCAGACGGCGTGAGCAGCCGGCCGGCCGCTGCCCAAGTGCCTCCTCGGCGAGGCCGACGACTCACCTCGCCTCCAGGTGGCGCCAGGACCGCAGGGCGGGTCGAGATCACACGTACCGCAGCCGAGGCCCTTTCCTCCCTTCCACGTCCGTGGTCGACTGCGGTCCGGCGTCCCTCCCGGCGGCGCCAGCAGCCACTCTGGAGGCAGCGATGTCTTTGGATCAGGACGTAGCCGCGGCTCGTCAAGCCGTGGAAGGCCTGGAAACGGCCTGCCTCAAGGTCACGAGGCACTTCGGGGACACCGTGGACGCGCGCCGGCTGCGGCTCGACGTCGCGCGGCTGCGCGACGACCTCAACCTGCTGTGCGGTGCGCGAACCCGCACCGCGTACGACCCCGTCGCGGCCGTCTACGGGGACGGGGACGACGACGGCCTCGGCGGGTCGGGCCGCATCCGCCGGTGACCGCCACAGCGCCCCGCAGGTCCGGGGCCGTGTCCCCGGGGCACGGGAACGGGATGCCGGCACCGCGTCGTGCCGCGATCGCCGAGCGGACCTTGCGCACCGACCGGTGGTGGCTGCAGCCGCTGATCACCGTCGTGGTCCTGGTGCTGTTCATCGCGTACTCGACGTTCCGTGCCTTCCAGAACGCGTACTACTACGCCTCGCCCTACATCTCGCCGTTCTACTCGCCGTGCGTCACCACCCGGTGCGAGGGCGACAGCTTCCCGGAGCTCTTCACCGGGCCGGCCTGGATCTCCCCGGCCCTCTACATCCTCGTCCTGCCGTTGGGCATCCGGCTGACCTGCTACTACTACCGGAAGGCCTACTACCGGTCGTTCTGGCTGTCCCCGCCGGCGTGCGCGGTCGCCGAACCGCACCGCAGGTACACCGGTGAGACGCGGTTCCCGCTGATCGGGCAGAACGTGCACCGGTACTTCCTCTACGCGGCGCTGCTGTTCAACCTCATCCTCTTCTACGAGGCCTTCCGCGGGTTCCAGGACGAGACCGGCGAGTGGGGCCACATGGGCCTGGGCACGCTGATCCTGCTGGTCAACGCGGTGATGCTGTTCCTGTACTCGCTCTCGTGCCACTCCTGCCGGCACATCGTGGGTGGACGGCTGAACTCCTTCTCGAAGCACCCGTTGCGGTACAAGGCGTGGGGCCTGGTGTCGAAGCTCAACGCGCGCCACATGCAGTACGCCTGGATCTCGCTGTTCACCGTCGCCTTCGCCGACTTCTACGTCTTCCTGCTGGCCACCGGCACGATCACGGACGTGAGGTTCTTCTGATGGAGCTGGAGCAGCACGAGTACGACGTCGTCGTCGTCGGGGCGGGGGGTGCGGGTCTGCGGGCCGCCATCGAGGCCCACGGGTCCGGCGCGCGGACCGCCGTCGTCTGCAAGTCCCTGCTGGGGAAGGCGCACACGGTCATGGCCGAGGGCGGGATCGCCGCGGCCATGGCGAACCTCTACCCGGAGGACAACTGGCGGGTGCACTTCCGCGACACCATGCGCGGCGGGAAGATGCTCAACCACTGGCGGATGGCGCAGCTGCACGCGCAGGAGGCCCCCGACCGGGTCCGCGAGCTGGAGGACTGGGGCGCGCTGTTCGACCGCACGCCGGACGGGCTCATCAGCCAGCGGGATTTCGGCGGTCACCGCTACGCCCGCCTGGCCCACGTCGGCGACCGCACCGGGCTCGAGCTCATCCGCACCCTGCAGCAGCGCACCGTGGCGCTGGGCATCGACGTCTACATGGAGTGCACGGTCACCCGGCTCCTCACCGACGACAACGGCATCACCGGCGCGTTCGGGTACTGGCGGGAGTCCGGGCGGTTCGTCGCCTGGCAGGCGCCGTCGGTGGTGCTCGCCACCGGCGGGATCGGCAAGAGCTACAAGGTGACGTCGAACTCGTGGGAGTACACCGGCGACGGTCACTCGCTGGCGCTGCAGGCCGGCGCGACGCTCGTGAACATGGAGTTCGTCCAGTTCCACCCGACCGGCATGGTCTGGCCGCCGTCGGTACGCGGGATCCTCGTGACCGAGAGCGTGCGGGGGGACGGCGGCGTCCTGAAGAACTCCGCCGGCAACCGCTTCATGTTCGACTACATCCCGGACTTCTTCCGCAAGGAGACGGCGGAGACCGAGGAGGAGGCCGACCGCTGGTACGAGGACAAGAAGAACAACCGGCGCCCGCCCGAACTCCTCCCGCGCGACGAGGTGGCCCGTGCCATCAACAGCGAGGTCAAGGCCGGGCGCGGCACGCCGCACGGCGGCGTCTACCTCGACATCGCCTCGCGGCGGTCGGCCGAGTACATCCGCAAGCGGCTGCCCTCGATGTACCACCAGTTCAAGGAGCTCGCCGAGGTCGACATCACCGCCGAGGCGATGGAGGTGGGGCCGACCTGCCACTACGTCATGGGCGGTGTCGAGGTGGACCCGGACACGGAGGCCGCGCGCGTCCCGGGGCTCTTCGCGGCCGGTGAGGTCGCCGGGGGCATGCACGGGTCGAACCGGCTGGGCGGCAACTCGCTCTCGGACCTGCTGGTGTTCGGCCGGCGCGCCGGGGCGGCCGCCGCGGAGCACGCCCACCGCCGCGCGGACCGGAGCGAGCTGCCGGACGAGGTGCTGACCGACGCCGCGCGAGCGGCGCTCGCCCCGTTCGACCGGGAGGGCGGCGAAAACCCGTACACGGTGCAGCACGACCTGCAGCAGACGATGCACGACCTGGTCGGGATCATCCGTACGGCGCCCGAGATGGAGCAGGCGCTGGAGCGCATCGCGGCGCTCAAGGACCGGGTGGCGAACCTGTCGGTCGAGGGGCACCGGCAGTACAACCCGGGCTGGCACCTCGCGCTCGACCTGCCGCACATGCTCGTCGTCAGCGAGTGCATCGCGCGGGCCGCGCTCGAACGGCAGGAGAGCCGGGGCGGGCACACCCGGGACGACTTCCCGGCCGCCGACGCCGAGTGGGCGACGACCAACCTCGTCTGCTCGCGGGCACCCGACGGCTCGGTGGCGCTCACCCGGCAGCCGCTCCCGCAGATGCCCTCCGAGCTCGCCGAGATCTTCGAGGAGGTCCCGGCATGAGCTACGACGCGACCTTCCGGGTGTGGCGGGGGGACGCCGCCGGCGGTGACCTCCAGACGTTCACGGTGGCGGTGAACGAGGGCGAGGTGGTCCTCGACGTCATCCACCGGCTGCAGGCCACCCAGGCCGGTGACCTCGCCGTCCGGTGGAACTGCAAGGCCGGCAAGTGCGGGTCGTGCAGCGCCGAGATCAACGGCCGCCCGCGGCTGATGTGCATGACGCGGATGAGCACGTTCGACGAGGGCGAGCCGGTGACCGTCACCCCGATGCGGACGTTCCCCGTCATCCGTGACCTGGTCACCGACGTGTCCTTCAACTACGAGAAGGCCGCCCAGATCCCGGCGTTCGCGCCCCGGCCGCGCGAGGCGGACGGCAGCCACCGGATGCAGCAGGTCGACGTCGAACGCTCGCAGGAGTTCCGCAAGTGCATCGAGTGCTTCCTCTGCCAGGACACCTGCCACGTCATCCGCGACCACGAGGAGAACAAGCGGAGCTTCGCCGGGCCCCGCTTCCTCATCCGGCTCGCCGAGCTGGACATGCACCCGCTGGACGAGCGGGACCGCCGCGACGCCGCCCAGGACGAGTTCGGCCTCGGCTACTGCAACATCACCAAGTGCTGCAGCGAGGTCTGCCCGGAGGGCATCCACCTGACCGACAACGGCATCATCCCGCTGAAGGAGCGGGTGGTGGACCGGCGGTTCGACCCGCTCACCTGGCTGGGGTCGAAGATCGGACGACGCCCGCCGCAGTGAGCCCTCGACGATCGGCGCGGTGTGGTCAACCGGGAGGGACAGCACCCCTGCGGCAGGACGTCGTGGCCGGGCGGTCGTAGGGAGAACACCGGATGTCCCGGTCCGGTCTCCTCCCTAGCGTTCGGGATGCCGTCGAACAGGCGGCGCGAGCTCCACGAGACGCTCCCGAGCGGACAGGAGAAGGCCATGAGCGGGAAAGCCGTGATCAGCCTGAGCACCGGGCTGGAGGACAGCGAGAAGGTGACGGTCGCGTTCCTCGTCGCGGTGGGGGCCGCGGAGTCCGGGCGGCCGACCCTGATGTTCCTCACCAAGGAAGCCGTCCGGCTCGCCGTCGAGGGTGTCGCCGTCGCCGTCGCCTGCGACGGTTGCCCGCCGCTGACCGACCTCATGAAGCGCTACGAGGTCGCCGGCGGCCGGTACTACGTCTGCCCGGTCTGCCTGAACGCCAAGCGGCTCGACCAGGCGGCGCTGATCGGCGGCGCCGAGGTCCAGGGGACGGTGCCGATGTGGGCGTGGATCGGGGACGACGGCGCCACGACGTTCAGCTACTGAGCGGCTACGGTCCCGCGCGGCACACGCTGCCGGGTCGTGCGGTGGCAGCAGGGCGCGCCACCTCCCCTCCCTGCCGCCCGCCTCCCCGGTCACGATGGCGGGGTGCGGCAGGACGGTGTCCGTCCCCTGGATCGCGGGACCCCGGACCAGGCACGCCTCGTCGGGCGTACCGCCCTGACCGACGTCTCCTTCGGGGAGGCCACGATCACCCGCGAGGTGATGCAACCCGGCTGGCGGTGGTCGGACGACGTCAGACCGGTGGTCGGCACCGATCTCTGCCGGGCCGGCCACCGGCTCTACGTCGTCTCCGGACGGATGCAGGTCGTGATGGAGGACGGCGACCTCAAGGTCGGTGAGGGCGATGCCGTGGTGATCCCCCCGGGCCACGACGCCTGGACCGTGGGCGAGGACCCGTGCGAGCTCGTGGACTTCTCCCCCGACTACAGCCGCCTCATGGCGGCCGGCGACGCCTACCGGCGGAGAACCGATCCGGCACGGCAGGACGGCGGCCACCGCTGCACGCCGACGGCCGCTGCCGCCGAACTGCGGGCCGACGCCCGCGCCGGGCGGCTCGACGGTGGCGCCGTGGAGATCGTGCTCAGCGCGGTCAGCCGGAGGTCGAGGCGGGTGTGCGGACCGGCGGGCCTGACCGCGCGGGAGACCCAGGTGCTGGCGCTGATCGCCACCGGCGCATCGGCGAAGCAGGTGGCCCACCTGCTCGGCATCTCACCCAAGACCGCGGCGACGCACATCGAGCGCATCTACGTGAAGACCGCGGTCACCAGCCGTGCTGGGGCCACCCGCTTCGCCATCCACCACGGCGTCATCGACCCCGTCTGCTGAGCAAGAGCTCCCGACTCGCCGCCTCGAACGCGACCGAGCGGGCCGGTCGGACCGTCGCGGCCGTGTGCGAACCTGCTCGGCGTCGACCCTGCGCCGGTGACCGTCGAGGTCGTAGGTCTCCCGCGTCGCGGATGACACGATCACCGTGGGGGGGCGCCGACCGCTCGCCCCGCGGAACCGGCTGGTCAGTGAGGAAGGCGCCATGACGAAGGACGCAGGACGCACGATCTACATCGACGGGCAGTGGCGTCCGGCCGACGGGGGTGCGACCTTCGCCGTCACGGATCCGGCCACGGGAGAGGTCATCGGCCAGGCGGCGGACGGTGGCCGGGCCGACACCGAGGCGGCGATCGCCGCCGCCGATCGTGCGCTGCCGGGCTGGTCGGGCGCGACGGCCTACGAGCGCGCGGCCGTCCTCGCCGAGGCGGACGCGCTGATGCGGGAGCGCCGCAAGGAACTGGCTGCGCTGATGACGCGGGAACAGGGCAAGCCGCTCAAGGCCTCGATGAACGAGGTCGCGTACGCGGCGGACTTCCTGGCGTGGTTCGCCGAGGAGGCCAAGCGCATCGGCGGCGTCACGATCCCCTCGGCGCGGGCTGATCAGCGGTTCGTGACGATGCGCCAACCGGTCGGCGTGGTCGCCGCCATCACCCCGTGGAACTACCCGATCTCCATGCTGACCCGCAAGCTCGCGCCGGCCATCGCCTCCGGGTGCACGTCGGTGCTCAAGCCCGCCGACCAGACCCCGCTGTGCGCCGTCGCCACCGTGCAGCTGCTGGCCGACGCCGGCCTCCCCGCCGGGGTGGTCAACCTGATCACCACCACGCGCGCGGCCGAGGTCGGGGACGCGCTCCTGGAGTCCCCGGTGGTCCGGAAACTGACGTTCACCGGCTCCACCGCGGTCGGGAAGATGCTGGTGCAGAAGGCCGGCGCCACCCTCAAGCGGGTGTCTGTGGAGCTGGGGGGCCACGCACCGTTCATCGTCTTCCCCGACGCCGATCCCGTGCGTGCTGCCAAGGGTGCCGCGCTGGTGAAGTTCCTCAACACCGGGCAGGCGTGCATCAGCCCCAACCGCATCTACGTCCACCGCTCGATCTACGACACGTTCGTGGCGACCCTCGACCAGCGCATCGCGGCGCTGCGCGTGGGCAAGGGGGACGCCGACGGGGTGTCGATCGGGCCGCTGATCGACGATCGCGCCGTGGCCAAGATGGAGGCCCAGGTGCTCGACGCCCGCAGCAAGGGCGCCCGGGTCGTGGCCGGTGGGGAGCGGGTGCAGGTCGACGGGCTCGACGGCACGACCTTCTTCGCGCCGACGCTGCTGGCCGACGTCACGCCGGACATGCTCATCTCGTGCGAGGAGACCTTCGGGCCCATCGCCGCGGTCACGCCGTTCGACGACGAGGACGAGGTCATCGCCCGGGCGAACGACACCGAGTACGGCCTGGCGGCCTACGTCTACACCAACGACCTGTCGACGGCGATCCGGGTGACGGAGAAGCTGCGCTTCGGGATGATCGGCGTCAACGACATCAACCCGACGTCCGCAGCCGCCCCGTTCGGCGGGGTGAAAGCCAGCGGCCTGGGGCGCGAGGGCGGGTACGAGGGCATCGACGAGTACCTCGACACCAAGCTCATCGGCATCTCGGTGTGAACCGGTTCGAGCGGCCGACCGCCGCTGTGCCACGCTCCGGGTGCCGTCCTCCCGGGACCACGCGTGCCGCGCTCGTCGCCTCGCCCCGGGCGGAGACGCCCCTGCCGCCGCACGGACCAGCCGAGAGGGAGACCTGATGCAGACCGCTGAGCCAACGGAGCTGTTCGACCTGCGCATGAGCGAGGAGGCCCGGCCCCTCTACGACCGCGTCGTCCAGTTCCTGGAGGACGTGGTCGCGCCGATGCAGGAGGAGTACTTCCGGCTCGGCGCGGGACGCACCGACCCGTGGTCGTACGCGCCGGGGCAGCTCGAGGTGCTGGAGGCGGCCAAGGACAAGGCCAAGGCTGCCGGCCTGTGGAACTTCTTCCTCCCGGACTCGGAGGTCGGCGGGCTGACCAACCTCGACTACGCCTACATCGCCGTCGAGCTCGGCAAGTACCCGCTCGGCTCCGAGTCCCTCAACTGCTCGGCCCCCGACACCGGCAACATGGAGGTCCTCGAGCGCATCGGGACCCCCGAGCAGAAGGCCCGGTGGCTCGAGCCGCTCCTCAACGGCGAGATCCGCTCCGCCTACGCCATGACCGAGCCCGACGTCGCCAGTTCCGACGCCAAGAACGTGCGGCTCCGGGCGGTGCGCGACGGCGACGAGTACGTCCTCGACGGGGAGAAGTACTACATCTCCGGCGCCGGCGACCCCCGCTGCAAGATCATGATCGTGATGTGCCAGACGAATCCGGACGCGCCGGCGCACATGCAGCAGTCGCAGATCCTCGTGCCGATGGACACGCCGGGCGTCGACGTGCTGGGCCCGATGACCGTGTTCGGCCGCGACGACGCCCCGCACGGGCACATGCACATCCGGTTCACCGACGTGCGCGTGCCCGCCTCCAACATGCTCCTCGGCGAGGGCCGCGGCTTCGAGATCAGCCAGGTGCGCCTGGGGCCCGGGCGCATCCACCACTGCATGCGTGCCATCGGCCAGGGCGAGAAGGCGCTCGAACTGATGATCCGCCGGGGCAAGTTCCGGGAGGCGTTCGGCAAGCCCATCCTGGACCTCGGCAAGAACATGGAGACGGTGTCGCGGGCGCGCATCGAGCTCGATGCCTGCCGGCTCATGGTGCTGAAGGCCGCCAAGGCGATGGACGTGCTCGGCAACTCGCAGGCCCGGGTCTACGTCTCGGCGGTGAAGGCGATGGTGCCGGAGAAGGTCTGCCAGATCATCGACCAGGCCATCCAGATCCACGGCGCCACCGGGGTGTCGCAGTGGACGCCGCTGGCCGACATGTACACCAGCCAGCGCACCCTGCGCCTGGCCGACGGGCCCGACGAGGTGCACCACTTCGTCGTCGCCCGCAACGAGGCAGGTCGCTACGGGGAGCCCGCCCCCGGTCGCGCCGAGTCCCGCGGCCACGGCGTCTTCGCCGGCCCCTGAGCCAGCGGCTGCCCGGGAGCGGAGCCTCCCGGGCAGCCGGCCACGGCGTGGCGCTCCCCACTCACCGGCACACCGGTCACGGCACGGCCGCCGCCGCCGAGCGGTTCAGCGACCCAGGTGGGCCTCCTTGGGTGCGAGCCCGCGCGCCGCCTCGGCGGCCACCCGGTCCCGGTCGGCTCCGCCGGCGGCGATCACGGCCGCACCGACCAGGCCCTCGACCAGCGGCGCCGCGCTGAGCACCACCCGCGCCCGGACGTCGTCGTCCAGCAGCTCCAGCGCCGTCTCGGCCGACATGACGGCGCTGCCCAGATCCATCAGCACCACCACGCCGTCGCCGGTGTCGGCGGCCGCGATCGCCGCGGAGACGGCGACCGCGTCGGTGCCCAACCCGCCGTCGTCGGTGCCGGCGGCCACCTCGATCGCCACGGTCGAGTTCGGCAGCATCTGCCGGGCCAGCTCGACCGCGGCCTCGGCCAGCGGCCGGCTGTGCGAGACGACGACTATCCCCACCGCCGCCACGGTCAGCTCCTCGCCAGGGTGGTCGCGGCGGCCTCGACCAGCAGGACCGCCGAGGCGGCTCCCGGGTCGACGTGACCCGCGCTGCGTTCGCCCAGGTAGCTCGCCCGGCCCTTGCGGGCGACCAGCGGCGTGACCGCGTCGCGCCCCGCCGCCGCGGCGTCCGCGGCCGCGCGCAGGGCGGCGCCCAGGTCCTGCCCGGCGCCGACGGCCTCGGTGAGGGCCTCGGCCGCCGGCACCAGGGCGTCCACCATCGTCTTGTCCTGCAGCTCGGCCTTCCCGCGTGCGACGACGCCGTCGACCCCGGCCCGGAACGCGGCGGCGAACGCGGCCGGTGAGCCGTCGACCAGGGCGCCGGACATCCGGAGGAAGAGCGTCCCGTACAGCGGGCCGCTGGTGCCCCCGACCTTGCTGATCATGGTCATCGCGACCGTCTTCAGCAGCGCCGCGCCGTCGGCGGGCGGGGTCGCGTCGAGGGCGGCGACGGCCGCGGTCATCCCGCGGTGCATGTTCGTGCCGTGGTCGGCGTCGCCGATGGCCGAGTCGAGCTCGGTCAGCTCGTCCCGGTGCTCGGTGACGGCGCGGGCGTACTCGCGCACCCACGCCGCGAGCGCGTCCACGTCCACGGGGTCGGCCACGCTCAGACCCCCCACCGCAGGGCGGGGGTGTTCACCGGCGCGTCCCAGAGCCGGATCAGCTCGTCGTCGACCTTCAGCAGGGTCACCGAGCAGCCGGCCATCTCCAGGCTGGTCATGTAGGAGCCGACCAGCGAACGGGCCACCGTCACCCCGGCCTCGGCCAGCACGGCCTGCACCTCCGCGTAGACCACGTAGAGCTCGATCAGCGGCGTGCCGCCCATCCCGTTGACGAAGGCGAGCACCCCGTCCCCGCCGGTGAAGTCCAGGTCGGCGAGCACCGGCTCCAGCAGCATCTCGGCGACCTCGCGGGCCGGGGCCACCGGTACCCGGCGGCGGCCGGGCTCCCCGTGGATGCCGATGCCCAGCTCCATCTCCCCCGCGGGCAGGTCGAAGGTGGGCTTGCCGGCGGCCGGGACGGTGCAGGAGGTGAGCGCCATGCCGATGCTGCGGCCCTGCCCGTTGACCCGGCGGGCCACCTCGGCCACCTCCGCCAGCGGGCGGCCCTGCTCGGCGGCGGCACCGGCCAGCTTCTCCACCAGCACGGTGACGCCCACCCCGCGGCGGCCGGCGGTGTAGAGGCTGTCCGTGACGGCGACGTCGTCGTCGGTGACCACGGCGACCACCTCGGTGCCGGACTCGGCGGCCACCAGCTCCGCGGCCATCTCGAAGTTGATGACGTCGCCGGTGTAGTTCTTCACGATGTGCAGCACGCCGGCGCCGGCATCGACCCTCTGGGTCGCCGCGACCATCTGGTCCGGCACCGGCGAGGTGAACACCTCACCGGCGCACGCGGCGTCGAGCATGCCGAGGCCCACGAAACCGCCGTGCATCGGCTCGTGGCCGGAGCCACCTCCGGAGACCAACCCGACCTTGTCCCGCACCGGGGCGTCGCCGCGGAAGACGACGCGGTGCTCGGGGTCGATCCGCAGCTCCGGGTGGGCTGCGGCCATGCCGCGCAGCGCGTCGTCGACGACGTCTGCCGGGTCGTTGATGAGCTTCTTCATCGCGCGGCTCCTGATCGAGAGGTGGCCAGCGCACGGTAGAAGTGAGCCACGTCTCAGGGCAACGGGGGCCGGTCCGCATCGTCGTACGGGCGGCGCGCCGGACGCGACGCGGGGGCCGCTCCCGGGTGGCTCACGTGCCCGGTCTGGTGCTCCGGGTGCTCCTCACCACGCAGGTCGCCGCGGGTGGCGTGGAGGCTGGTGGCGGTGACCAGCGCGAGGATCCCCACGATCACCCCCAGCGACAGGAGGGTCGGGATCTCCGGGACACCCGGCCACACCCCGTGCGCCCAGTGGAGGACCAGCTTGGTGCCGATGAACGCGAGGATCGCGGCCAGGCCGTAGCCCAGGTGCACCAGCTTGCTGAGCGCACCGGCGAGGACGAAGTAGAGCGCGCGCAGCCCGAGGAGCGCGAAGGCGTTCGTGGCGAACACCAGGTACGGGTCGCTGGTGATGCCGTACACGGCGGGCACCGAGTCGACGGCGAAGACGACGTCCGTGGCGAGGACCGCCAGCACCACCAGCGCCATGGGGGTCGCCGCGCGGCGGCCGGCCTCCCGCACGAACAGCCGGGGACCGTGGTACTCGTCGGTGACCGGCATGAAGCGGCGGATCAGCTTGACCGTCCGCATCGAGGAGATGTCGACCTCGTTGCCGTGACCCGAGCGCTGGTCGCGCAGCACCTTCACCGCGGTGACCAGCAGGATCCCGCCGAACAGCAGGAACGCCCAGCTGAAGTTCGCCAGCACGGCCGCGCCGAGCGCGATGAAGATCCCTCGGAGGACCAGGGCGCCGACGATGCCGAAGAGCAGCACCCGCTGCTGCAGCTCCGCCGGCACGGCGAAAGCCGAGAGCAGGAGCATGAAGACGAACAGGTTGTCCACCGACAGCGACTTCTCGACCAGGTACCCGGTCAGGTACTCCAGGCCCGTCTGGGAGCCGTACTGGAGCCACACGAAGACGGCGAAGGCCAGGGGCAGCGCGACGTAGAAGATCGACCAGCCGACCGCCTCCCGCATCGACACGGCGTGCGGCCGGCGGGTGATCACGAAGTCCAGCGCCAGCAGGAGGACGACGGCGAGGAGGGTCACGGTCCAGAGGAACGGCGTCCCGATCGTCTGCAGCGCCGACACCGGCGCCTCCGGGAGTGCCGCGAACACCTCGTGATCCGGCGAGGTCGCCGTCATGCTCCGCTCCGTTCTGCCGTGTCCTCGCGCGTCCGGCGACAGGAAGAGGCGGGTGCGCGGCGGCACCGCCGTTAGGACGCCCGCCACGGCCTACCCACCGCAGCCGGACCCATCCCGGGGTCCGCCCGTCGTCACCGGACCGAAACATGACGTGCGGGTCCGCTGCCGGCTGGGCATAGGTTGCCGCCGTGGACGTCGTCGTGGAGGTGGGTGGCTGGGAGCACGAGTGCTGCGGCGATGCCATCGAGCGGGGCCAGCTGGTGGACCTCCGCTGCATCCGCCACGAGGGGCCGGACGGCCGGATGCGCCTCGTCGTGAGCCACCACGGCGGGCTCGACGTCCCGGCCGACGAGCGCGTCCGGGGGCGGGTGACCGAGATCCGGGTGGTCCGGGGCGGCGGGCCGGCGCAGGCGGTCCTCCGCGTGCCGAGCGGCCAGGCGCTGCGGGGCTTCGGCGAGGAGGACGACGGCCACCTGGAGGACCCGTGGACCGGTGAGGTGGTCTCACCCGCGGGCTCGGAGTTCCTCGTGACGGTCGCCGTCGTCCTCCCCGGGCGCCGGTGACCGCTCCTCGGCGAGCCGGTCGGCGAACAGCGGCGGCAGGTAGCGGAGCATGAGCGCCGACCACACGACGTGGGTGAGCACCGGCGCCTGGATGCCTCCGGTGATCCGGCGCTGCTGCGCGAACAGCAGCCCCATCGGGACGCTGGCCAGCACGAGCGCCGGGTTGCGGGTGGCCGTCGTGGCCAGCCCGTACACGGCGGTCGAGACGACCACCGGCCGCCGGGCCCCCGCGGCCGCGTAGAGGGCGCCGCGGAAGAACACCTCCTCCGCGACACCGTTGGCCAGCGTCGTCGTCGCCACGAGCGCGGTCGACCCCTGGTCGGCGTAGCGGAGCACCGACCCGATGGCGCGCTCCAGGACGGGGATCCGCCGGGCCACCAGCGCCGCGGCGTAGAACGCCCCGAAGGCGCCCACCCCCGAGGCGACGGGCGTGAGCACCGGCCGGCGCAGCCGGTCGCCCGGCCCGAACATCCGCCCCAGGTGCAGCGGCCCGGACGCCAGCCCCCCGACCACCCACGTACCGGCGACCCCGAGGGTCAACCCGTAGAACCGCGGCGAGCCCGGCGGCGTCGACAGGGACACCCCCAGCAGCGAGGCGCCGGCAACCGCGACGGCGCCGGTGACCCGCCGGCGTCGCCGGAAGGCCGCGTCGCTCTCCCGGTGGTCCCGCGGCACGCTCCGCAGCAGCGGGTGGGCAGCCCGGAGCACCCTGTCCCGCAGGGGCCCGCGGCTGCTCACCGCCGCGCTCCGCGGCTCAGCCACCCGCCGCGCCGCTCCCCCACCTGCTGCCGGCGTTCCCGCGCCCGCTCGATGAGCGCGGTGAGCACCATCTCGTCGTAGTCCATCGGCTCGAACGGGACGACGGACCGGATGGCGTCGTCGGTGACGACCACCTCGATGGTCATCGAGTCGATGAGCGACCGGCCCGTGGCGACGTCCACGTCGGTGACGAGGGCCAGCCAGCGCGAGGAGAGCTGCGGGCTGAGCAGCGGCACCGGGACGACGAACAGGTGCCGGTTCTGGATGTCGGCGACCCGGGTGAGCATCTGCAGGTAGGTGAGCACCTCCGGGCCGCCCACCTCGAACACCCGCCCCTCCGTCCCGGGAGCCTCCAGGACGCCGACCAGGTACCGGACGACGTCGGCCACCGCGATCGGCTGCGTCCGCGTGCTGACCCACCGGGGCGTGACCATGCCGGGCAGGTGGGCGACGAGCTGGCGGGTCATCTCCCAGGAGACCCCGCCGTGGCCCACCACGATGCCGGCGCGCAGCACGGTGACCGGCACGCCGGTGCCGCCCAGCAGCCGCTCGACCTCGCGGCGGCTGCGCAGGTGCGGGGAGAGCCGGTCGTCGTCGCGGCCGAGGCCCCCGAGGTAGACGATCCGGGCGACCCCCGCCGCGGCCGCCGCCCGGGCGAAAGCGCGCGCCGCGTCGGCGTCCTTCCGCTCGAAGTCCCGGTCGCCGAGGGAGTGCACCAGGTAGTAGGCGGCCTCGCAGCCCTCCAGCGCCGTCCGCAGCGACTCCTCGTCGCCGACGTCGCCCGCCACCGGGGTACCGGCGCCCTGGTAACCCTGCGGCCGCCGGGTCATCGCCCGGACGTCGTGGCCGGCTCCGGCCAGCGCGGTGGCCAGCCGGCTGCCCACGAACCCCGACGCGCCGGTGACCAGGATTCTCACCGGGACAGCCTCACCCGGAGGGGCGGTGGGCGCGACCCGTAGGCGGCCGGCAGCGGGCTCAGGCGGCGGCCCGCTCGAGGGCGCGCCTGGTGAGGAGCCGGGCCAGGTGCCGCCGGTACTCGGCGTCGGCGTGCATGTCGGCTCCCGGCGACGTCCCCTGGTCGGCGAGCTCGGCGGCCTCGACGATCGACGCCCCACGGGCGAGCGCCTCCTCGGTCGCCGTCGCGCGGAGCACCGTGCCCGCCATGCTGGCCAGCGCCACCCGTCCGTCGACGGCGGCGGCGGCCACGATCGGCCAGTCGTTCTCCCGCCGGGTGAATTTCTCGTAACCCCACCCGGCGGAGCCGGTGCGCGGCACCCGCAGCTCGACGACCATCTCGTCCGGCGACATGGCCGTCTCGAAGAAGCCGGTCCAGAAGTCGGTCACCGGGACCGCGCGGCGTCCACCGGGTCCCTGCAGGACCACGGTCCCGCCGAGGGCGAGCAGGGCGGTGGGCAGGTCGGACGCCGGGTCGCTGTGCGCGGTCGTGCCCCCGATCGTGCCGCGGTGCCGGACCTGCGGGTCGCCCACCCGGCCGGCCACGTGCGGCAGGATCGGCACCTCGGCACGGGCGACGTCGTCGCGCTCGAGCTCGTGGTGGCGGGTGCACGCACCGATCGCCACCTCGTCGCCCTCGACCCGGACGTAGGACAGGTCGGCGATCCCGCCGATGTCGATCAGCACGCTCGGCACGGCGAGCCGCAGCTTCATGATGGGCAGCAGCGAGTGGCCGCCGGCGAGCAGCTTCGCGTCCTCACCGTGCTCGGCGAGGGCCGCCAGCGCCTCCTCGACCGAGCGCACCCGCACGTAGTCGAACGGCGACGGGATCATGCCTGCACCTCCTGCGCCTTGGGGACCTGGCCGGCGGCCGGACCGGCCTGTGCCGCCGCTCGGACGGCGCGGACGATGTTGTGGTAGCCGGTGCAGCGGCAGAGGTTGCCCTCCAGCCCCTCCCGGACCTCCCGGTCAGTCGGGTCGGGGTTGTCGGCCAGCACGCCGACGGCGGCCATCACCATTCCCGAGGTGCAGAAGCCGCACTGCAGCCCGTGCTCGGCCCGGAACGCCGCCTGCACGGGGTGGAGCTCGCCGTCCGGACCGGCCAGCCCCTCCAGGGTCGTGACCTGCGCCCCGTCGGTCTGGGCGGCCAGCACGGTGCAGCTCTTCACGGACAGCCCGTCGACCATGACGGTGCAGGCACCGCAGGACGTGGTGTCGCAGCCGATGTTGGTGGCGGTCAGGCCGCAGGTCTCGCGGAGGTAGTGGGCGAGCAGCAACCGCGGCTCGACCTCGTCGGTGCGCTGCGTGCCGTTGACCGTGATCGAGACCTGCATCAGCTGCCTCCCTGCTGCGCCTGCTGGATCGCCCGGAACACCCGCATGGGGGTGGTGGGCATGTCGATGTGCCGGACGCCCAGATGGGACACGGCGTCGATGACGGCGTTCTGCACCGCCGGGGTGGCGCCGATGGTTCCCGCCTCGCCGATGCCCTTGGCTCCCAGCGGGTTCATCGGCGTCGGGGTGGCCATGTCGACCAGCTCGAAGCTGGGCAGCTCGGTGGCGGAGATGAACGGGTAGTCGGCCAGCGTGGAGGTGGTCGGGTTGCCGTCCTCGTCGTAGAGCACCTCCTCCAGCAGCGCCTGGGCGACCCCCTGGGCGTAGCCGCCGTGGCGCTGGCCCTCCGCGAGCAGCGGGTTGAGGATCGTGCCGGCGTCGTCCACGGCGATCAGCCTCGTGACCTCGGCCTTGCCGCTCTCGACGTCCACCTCGACGACCACCACATGGGCTCCGAAGGGGAACGTCGGGGCGGCGGCGGTGAACCTGGTCTGCACCAGCAGCTGCTCGTCGGCGGCCAGCTCGGCGAAGGTGACCGCCGCTCCCGGGGCGCCCCGGACGGCGAGGCCGGCCAGGCCCAGGTCGACGACGAGGTCCGCGGGGTCGACCTCCAGCTTCTGCGCGGCCCGCGCCCGGGCCAGCTCGATCAGCTCACCGGCTGCCTGGTGCACCGCCGCCCCGCCCTGCTGCAGGCTGCGGGACCCCATGGTGCCGCCGCCCTGCGGCACCCGGTCGGTGTCGCCGTGCACCACGGTGATCTTCTCGAGCGGGATGCCGAGCTGGTCGCCGGCGATCATGGCCCACGCGGTGGCGTGCCCCTGGCCGTGCGGCGAGGTGCCGGTGAGGACCGTGGCCGTGCCGTCCTCGTGGACCTCGAGCGCGGCGGCCTCCCCCGTGCCGGCACCGTTGTCGGCCCCGGTGATCTCCACGTAGACCGACATCCCGATACCGAGCTGGCGCACGTCGCCGCGCTCGCGCCGCCGGGCCTGCTCGGCCCGCAGCTCGGCGTAGCCGGCGGCCGCCAGCGCCTTGTCCAGGGCCCCGACGTAGTCGCCGTTGTCGTAGGTGGCGCCCGTCGGCGTGGTGTGCGGCTCGTCGAACGCCGGCAGCAGGTTCTTCCGGCGCACCTCGGCGGGGTCCATCCCGATCTCCGTGGCGAACCGGTCGACCGCCCGCTCCAGGGCCGACGTCGCCTCGGGCCGCCCGGCGCCCCGGTAGGCGCCGATGGACGTCGTGGTGGTCGCCAGGGCCCGCGCCTGGGCGTGGACCCGCGGGAAGCCGTAGACCCCCGGGGCCATCAGCAGGGTGAACCTGGGGAGGGCCGTGCCGATCCGCGGGTAGGCGCCGCAGTCCTGGTCCGCCACCAGGCTGTAGGCCTCGATGGTCCCGTCCCGGCGCCCACCGATGGTGACCACCTGGTCCTGGGCCCTGCCGTGCAGCATGCCGATCAGGTTCTCCGACCGGCTCTCCGACCAGCGGACGGGCCGGCCGACGTGCCGGGCCATCCAGGCGACGAGGGCGTACTCCGGGTCGGCACCGATCTTGGCCCCGAACCCGCCGCCGACGTCGGGGGTGATGAGGTGGATCAGGTCAGGGTCCATCTCGAGCCAGTCACCGAACTGCCCGCGGGCCTGCTGGGCGCCCTGGTTGGTGCACCAAACGGTGAGCCGGCCGTCCTCCCCCCAGGCGGCCGCGGCGGCCCGGGTCTCCAGCGGCACCGGGGCCACCCGCTGGTTGACCATCGGCTGGGTGACGACGACCTCGCAGCCGTCGAACAGATCCGCGGGCGCCGGTCCGCCGAAGGCGGCCATCACGTTGGTGCCCGCCTCGGGGAAGAGCAGCACCTCGTCCTTGGCCGCCTCGGCCGTGCCGATCACCGCGGGCAGGGGGTCGATGTCGACCACGACGAGCTCGGCGGCGTCCTCCCCCTGGTACCGCTCCTCGGTGAGGACGACGGCGATCGGGTCGCCGACGAACCGGACGCGGTCGGACGCGAGCCACGGGCGCGTCATGGCCGGATTGACGAAGGGGAACGGCGGTGGCAGCGGGATGAGGTCGGCGACGTCCTGCGCCGTCACGACCGCCACCACACCGGGCGCCTCCAGGGCCGCGGAGCTGTCGACCGACAGCAACCGGCCGTGCGCGACGGTGGACCGCACGAACGTGGCGTGCAGGGCTCCGGCGAGGCGCTCGTCGACGAGGTCGTCGGTGTAGATCGCGCCCCGGGTGAGGAAGAGCGGATCCTCGGTGCGGACCACCCGGGTCCCCAGAATGCTCATGCGCCAGCCTCCCGTCGTCGCCAACGAGCACACTCAACCAGACGCTGTGACGGCGGCCACACATCGTCCCGGCCGGTGGAGTCCGGACCGGGGGGAACGACCCCGAGCAGTCGGGCGAGCCGGCCGCACGACGAGCGGTCTGCCACGCCGTCCCTCCCGGCGGCCGGCCGGTGCCACCGCGGCCTCCGACTACGGCGGTTCCGTGCCTCGGTGCCGCTCCTGCTCGACCACGGCCTCGAGGTCCTTCAGCCGGTCGAGGCCCTGCAGCGGCCGGCGCATGCGGTGGTTCCCCGACAGCCGGTCGCGCGTGCGCTCCAGGAAGGTCCAGTAGCCCGCGGTGTAGGGGCAGGCGTCCTCCCCGAGCCGCTTCTTCGGGTCGTACCGGCAGCCGCCGCAGTAGTCGCTCATCCGGTCGATGTAGGCGCCGCCGGAGGCGTAGGGCTTGGTGGCGAGCACCCCGCCGTCGGCGTGCTGGCTCATGCCGACGACGTTGGCGACCATCACCCACTCGTAGCCGTCGACGAAGCTCTCGTGGAACCAGTCGGTCATCGCCGAGGGGTCGATGCCCCGCTGCAGCGCGTAGTTGCCGAGCACCATCAGCCGCGGGATGTGGTGCACCCAGCCGTCCCGGCGCAGGTCGCCCAGCACGTCGGAGAGGCACGCGGCCTGGACGGCGGCGGCGTCCAGGCCGGCCAGCCAGGACGGCACCTCCGCGTGCGCCCCCAGGACGTTGGCTCGCCGGAAGTCGCGCCCGAGGTGCCAGTACATGTGCCAGATGTAGTCGCGCCACCCCATGACCTGCCGGACGAAGCCCTCCACGCTGTTCAGCGGCAGCGGGTCCCCGGCGGCCACCGAGTCGCGGTAGCACCGCTCGGCCCGGGTGACGACGTCGGCAGGGTCCAGGAGCCCCAGGTTCAGCGCCGGCGAGAGCAGCGAGTGGGCCAGCCACCGCTCGCCGGCGAGCATCGCGTCCTCGTGCGGGCCGAAGGCGCCCAGCCGGTTCTCCAGGAAGTCCTCCAGCCGGTGCAGCGCCTCCCGCCGGGTCGCCGGGAACAGCCGCGGACCGTCGTCACCGACGAAGGAGACGTCGCCGGCGGACTCCCAGCGGTCGAGGTCCGCGCGCACCTCCTCGTCGATCTCGTCCTCCTCCGGCCACCACGGCTCCGGCGCCGGTGAGCGGCCGTCGGCCGGGGGCGGCTGCCGGTTCTCCTCGTCGAGGTTCCACCGGCCACCGACCGGGCGGGCGCCGTCCATGAGGACGTCGTGCCGCCGCCGGGCGTCGCGGTAGAAGTCCTCCATGAGCAGCCGCTGCCGCCCCCGCCCGTCGGCCCAGGCCGCGAACTCGGCCTGGGAGCTCACGAACCCGCGCGCGGCGAGCACCTCCACGCCCGGCCGGGCCAGGACGAAGTCGCGGCTGCGCCACGAGGTGGGCGCGCAGACGCTCAGCGGCTCCCCGACCCGGTCGAGGGCCTCGGCGTAGGTGCCGACCTGGTGGAACTCGGCGCGATCACCGAGCTCGGCGGCGCGGTGCCGGAGGGCCGAGAGCACCAGGTGCGCCTTCTGGCGGTGGAACCGCCGGCGGGCGAAGACCGATCGGGCCTCGACGAGCAGGACGGGCTGCTGCGGCCCGTCGAGGAAGTGCGGGCCGAGCTGGTCGGCGAAGCACCAGCGCCGCGTCGCCGGTGCCCGGACCGGGAAGTCGGCCAGGGCCGGGTCGCCGCGCCCGTCCGCCCCTCCCCCGCGACCGTCCGCGCTCGCCGCCACCGGCTCCACCTCCGCGGACATCGTGAGGCGACCGGCGGTCCGAGCGCTACTCGTCGCGGTGCCGCGGTCACGGAGGCTCTCGACCCCTCACCGCCGCGGACGCCGGCCCGCAGGACGCGCTCGTCCCGAGGTGCGCGCGGGCCCGGTCATGGGACCATCGCGGGAGTGTCGAGCGGAGCGGGACAGGACGACGCCGTCGTCGTCGAGGACCTGCGGGTCGCCTTCGGGCGCACCCGCGCGCTGGACGGCATGAGCTTCCGCGTCGCCCGCGGCACCGTCCTCGGCCTGCTGGGACCCAACGGCTCGGGCAAGACGACCTCCGTGCGGGTTCTGACCACGCTGCTGCGGCCGGACGCCGGGCGGGCGACGGTCCTGGGCGAGGACGTGGTGGCCCATCCGCGCCGGGTCCGGCGGCGCATCGGGCTGGCCGGCCAGTACGCCGCGGTCGACGAGAACCTCACCGGCCGGGAGAACCTCCGCCTCTTCGGCGAGCTGTACCGGCTCCGCCGCGAGGCCGCCGCCCGTGCCGACGAACTGCTCGAGCGGTTCGACCTCGTGGACGCCGCCGACCGCGTCGCCCGCACCTACTCCGGCGGCATGCGGCGGCGGCTGGACCTGGCGGCGAGCCTGGTCAACCGGCCGGAGGTGCTCTTCCTCGACGAGCCGACGACGGGGCTGGACCCGCGCAGCCGGCTGGCGCTGTGGGAGGTGATCGAGGACCTGGTCGGCGGCGGCACCAGCCTCCTGCTGACGACCCAGTACCTCGACGAGGCCGATCGGCTCGCCGACCGCATCGCCGTCATCGACCACGGCCGGGTCATCGCCGAGGGGACCGCGGACGAGCTCAAGACCCAGGTGGGCGGGCAGGTGCTTTAGGTGCGCGTCCCGCGGGTGTGCGGCGACGACGCCCGGCGGGTGCTGACGTCCCTGACCGATGCCGAGGGGGTCAGCGAGCCGGAGCCGGGGACGCTGACGCTCGGCGCCCCGGACGGCGGGCCGTTCGTCGTCCGGGTGGCAGCGGCTCTCGGCGACGCCGGTGTGCCGATCGAGGAGATCTCCCTGCGCCGCCCGAGCCTCGACGACGTCTTCCTCACCCTGACCGGCCGGGCGGCTCCCGACGAGACGCCCGAGGGAGATCCCGCGGCAGCAGGACCGCAGGTGGAGGCGGGCACGCGATGACCACGACCGACGCCGGCCGGCACCGCGCGAGCGGAACGGCGGCAGCGGACGACGGGGAGGGCGTCTCCCTGACGTGGGCCCTGCGGGACAGCTGGGCGATGACCCGCCGGAACCTCCGGACCGCCGCGCGCCAGCCGCAGCTGCTGGTCTTCGCGACGGTCCAGCCGGTGATCTTCATCCTGCTGTTCCGCTACGTCTTCGGAGGCGCCATCGCCGTCCCAGGGCCGATCGACTACGTCAACTACCTGCTCACCGGCATCTTCGTGCAGACCATCACCTTCGGGGCGATCCAGACCGGGATCGGGCTGTCCGAGGACGTGTCCCGAGGCCTGATCGACCGGCTCAAGTCCATGCCCATCTCGCGGGCCGCCGTGCTGGCCGGGCGCACCGGCGCCGACCTCGTGCGCAACACCGTCGTCATCGCCGTCATGGTCGCGGTCGGCTACCTGGTCGGTTTCCGATTCACCAACGGCGCGGTCGGTGCGGTGCTCGCCGTGCTCGTGCTGCTGCTGTGGGGCTTCGTCTTCTCGTGGGTCGGGGCCTTCCTGGGCCTGACGCTCAGGAGCCCCGAGACCGTGCAGGCCGCGTCCTTCCCCATCATCTTCCCGCTGGTGTTCGCCTCCTCGATCTTCGTGCCCGTGGAGTCGATGCCGGGCTGGCTGCAGGCTTTCGTCACGGTGAACCCGATCACCCTGGTCACGGACACGGTGCGCGCCCTGGCGCTCGGGGAGCCGTTCGAGCTGATGCCCGACCTGGCGTGGGCGGCGCTGTCGATGGCGCTCGTCCTGGTCGTCTTCGCGCCCCTGGCCATCGCCCGGTACCGCCGGAGCTGACGGCGACCCCCGGGGCGTTCCGGGGTGATCGCGGGCCGCCGGGGGTGCGTCCGCCCGCCGTCCGCCCTCCCCCCGGGTGCCACCTCCGCCCTGGTCGGCATGATGGCGCTGTGTACGCGCCGCCCTGCGGGGTAAGCGCGCCCGACGAGGGTGGCGCACGAGGACGGCGGCCGCCCGCCGCACCTCACGAGTGGACCTGATGACCGGCAACGCCACACATCGATTCAGCAACACCGCGATCCTCGCCGTGCAGACGGCGGACGCGCCCCAGATCATCACGTCGGCCGCGCTGGACGAGCAGCTGGGTGACACCTACCAGCGGGTCGGGCTGCGCCCCGGGCTGCTGGAGCGGCTCGCGGGCATCCGGGAACGCCGCTGGTGGGCCGACGGCGCCTCGTTCGTCGACGGCGCCGCCACCGCGGGCGCGAAGGCGATCAGCGAGAGCGGCGTGGACCCGGCCCACATCGGCCTGATGGTCAACACGTCGGTCAGCCGGAAGCACCTCGAGCCGTCCACGGCCGTGGCGGTGCACGACGCCCTCGGCCTGCCGAGCTCCTGCCAGAACTTCGACGTGACCAACGCCTGCCTGGGCTTCATCAACGGCATGGAGCTGGCCGCCGCGATGATCGACGTCGGGATGGTCCAGTACGCCCTGGTGGTCAACGGCGAGGACTCGCGGCCCGTCCAGGAGCGCACCATCGACCTGCTCAACCGCCCCGACACCGTCGCGAAGGACGTGATGGGGCACTTCGCCACGCTGACACTCGGCTCCGGTGCCGTGGCCATGGTCCTCGGCCGGGCCGACGAGCACCCCGAGGGTCACCGGCTGGTCGGGTCGGTCAGCCGGGCCGCCACCCAGCACCACGGGCTGTGCACCGGCGACAACGACGGGATGCAGACCGACCTCAAGGGTCTGCTCGACGCCGGCCTGGCCCTGTCCGGGGAGCTCTGGGCGGACGCCGGGACCGAGTTCGACTGGGCGGCAGGGATGGACCGCTACGTCATCCACCAGGTCTCCAAGGTCCACACCGGGGCGCTGTGCGACCGGTTCGGCATCGACCGGGCGCGGGTGCCGACGACCTTCCCGACCCGCGGCAACCTCGGCCCCGCGTCGGTGCCGTTCACCCTCGCGGGCGAGGTGGACGGCCTCGCCGACGGCGACCGCGTGCTGCTGATGGGGATCGGCTCCGGCCTGAACGCCTGCTGCCTCGAGATCGCCTGGTGACGGCGGGCTCGCCGGTCGAGCTGCCGGGGCTGGACCCGTCCTGGTCGCGGTGGGTCACCGTGACCGGCGGGGACGGCGAGAAGCAGCGCTGGCACGTCCTGGACAACGGCGTGACCGACCCGGTCGGGACCCTGCTCTGCGTCCACGGCAACCCGACCTGGTCCTACCTGTGGCGCCGCCTCGTCGCCGCCGCCCCGCCGGGGTGGCGTGTCGTCGCCCCGGACCAGCTCGGCATGGGCTGGTCCGACCGCCCCGCCGCACCGCGGACCCTGACCCAGCGGGTGGCCGACCTGGGCGGGCTCACCGCCGAGCTGGGCGTCCGCGGCCCGGTCGTGACGGTGGCCCACGACTGGGGCGGCATCATCTCGCTCGGCTGGGCACTCGAGCACCGGCAGGACGTGCGCGGCGTGGTCCTCACGAACACCGCCGTCGCCATGCCGGAGGGCGACCTCGGGCCCGCGCTGATCCGGCTGGCGCACGCACCCGTCCTGCGCTCCGCCGTGACCCAGGCCAGCTCGGTGTTCGTCCGCGGGACGACGGCGCTGTCGCGGCCTCCGCTGCCCCGGGAGATCCGCCGGGCGTACGCGCAGCCCTACCGCTCGGCCGAGCGGCGCCGGGCCGTGGGCGAGTTCGTCGCGGACATCCCCTTCGCGCCGGGCCACGTCTCCCGCCCGGCGCAGGAGGCGATCGCCGAGGGGATCCGCACGCTGGACGTCCCGGCGCTCCTCCTGTGGGGGCCCCGGGACCCGGTCTTCGGCGAGAAGTACCTGGCGGACCTGCGCGAGCGGCTGCCGCGAGCGGTCGTGCACCGCTACGAGGGCGCCTCCCACCTCCTCCCCGAGGACGCTCCGCAGTACGCCGAGGCGGTGGCCACGTGGGTGACCGACACGTTCGGAGCCCCGAGGGCACCGGCCCCGGACCCGGGCGGAGCACCCGAGCCGGCCCGGCCCTGGGCCGCCCTGGCCGCCCGCGCGGACGACGACTCCCCGGCGGTCGTGGCGGCCGGCGGGGGTGCCGTCAGCTGGGCGCGGCTGGCCCGCCGGGTCGCCGACCTCGCCGCCGGCCTGGCAGCGGCCGGCGTCGGTCCGGGGGACCGGGTGGCGCTGCTGCTGGAGCCTTCGGCGGACCTGACGGCGGCGGTCTACGCGACCTGGCGCGCCGGAGCGGTCATCGTCGTCGCCGACAAGGGCCTCGGCCTCCGGGGCATGCGGCGCGCGCTCCGCGGCGCGGCACCGGACCACGTCCTCGGCAGCACCGCCGGGCTGGCCGCCGCGCAGGCGATGGGCCTGCCCGGGGCGCGGATCCTGGCCGGCCGGGCGCCGGCGCGGCTCCGCCGGGCGCTCGGCGCCGGCCACGACCTGGCCTCGCTGGAGGCGCTGGGCCGGATGTCGCCCGCGCCGGCGGAGGCGCCGCTGGACGCGGACTGCGCGGTCGTCTTCACGTCCGGGGCCACCGGCCCGGCCAAGGGCGTGGTCTACACCCAGCGCCAGGTCGGTGCGCAGCTGGAGCTGGTCCGGACGGCGTACCGGCTCACGCCGGGCGACTCGCTGGTGGCCGCGTTCGCGCCGTTCTCCGTCCTCGGACCGGGCCTCGGGATCGCCTCGTCCGTCCCCGACATCGACGTCACGGCGCCCGCCACCCTCACCGCCGCCAAGCTGGCGGACGCCGCGGCCGTGGTGGACGCGACCGTGGTGTTCGCGGCGCCGGCCGCCCTGCGCCGCGTCGCGGCCACCTCCGCGGAGCTGACCGAGCAGCAGCGGTCTGCGCTGCGCCGCATCCGGCTGCTCATGTCGGCGGGGGCGCCCGTGTCCACGCCCCTGCTGCGGGCTCTCCGCGAGACCTTCCCGGCGGCCGAGCCGCACACGCCGTACGGCATGACCGAGGCGCTGCCCGTCACCGACGTCTCCCTGGACGAGATCGAGGCCGCCGGTGCGGGGAACGGCGTCTGCGTCGGCCGGCCGGTGCCCGGAGTCGAGGTGCGGATCAGCCCGCTCTCCCCCCTCGGCCGCGCCGACGGACCGCTCACGGGCTCCCCCGACGTCCCCGGCGAGGTCTGCGTCCGCGCCCCGCACGTGAAGGACCGCTACGACGCGCTCTGGGCCACCGAGCGGGCCGCCGCCCGCGACCCGGGCTGGCACCGCACCGGGGACGTGGGGCACCTGGACGCCGAGGGACGGCTCTGGATCGAGGGCCGGCTGGCGCACGTCGTCACGACCGCGGAGGGCCCGATCACCCCGGTCGGCCCGGAGCTCCGCATCGAGGAGCTGCCCGCCGTCTCCGCCGCGGCGGTCGTCGGCGTCGGCCCGGGAGGCGCCCAGGTCGCCGTGGCCGTCGTCGTGCCCCCGAGCCGCGCCCGGCGCCGGCTGCCGGGCGCCGGCCGGCTCACCGTGGCGCCGGCCGAGCTCGCGGGGGCGGTGCGCGACGCGGCCGGGATCGACCTCGGCGCCGTGCTCGTGGCCGGCGCGCTGCCGGTCGACATCCGGCACCAGTCGAAGGTGGACCGGGCCGAGCTGGCCCGCCGGGCGACCCGGGTCCTCTCCGGCACCCCGGTCCGGTGGGCCGCCCGGCCGAGCAGGAGACCGTGAGGGTGCTCGTCACCGGCGCGAGCGGCATGCTCGGCCGGGTGACCACCCAGCGCCTGCTGGCGCGGGGGGACGAGGTGACGGTCCTGCAGCGCCGTGCCGCCGGCCTGCCCTGCACCGAGGTGCTCGGGGACGTCGCCGACCCCTCCGCGGTGGCGCGCGCCGTCGCGGGGCAGGACGCCGTCGTCCACCTCGCGGCCAAGGTGGACGTCACGGGCACGTGGGACGAGTACGCGCGGGCCAACGTCCAGGGGACGACGAACGTCGTCGCCGCCTGCGCCGCGGAGGGGGTCGGGCGGCTCGTGCACGTGTCCTCCCCGTCGGTCTCGCACGCCGGGTCGCCCCTGTTCGGGGCCGGCGCCGGCCCCGCCGACCCGGCGGGGGCCCGGGGCTCCTACTCGCGCTCCAAGGCGGTGGCCGAGCAGGTCGCGCTGGACGCGGACTCGGCCGACCTCGCCGTGCTCGTGCTGCGCCCGCACCTGGTGTGGGGGCCGGGCGACGAGCAGCTCGTCGCGCGGATCGTCGCGCGGGCCGGCGCCGGCCGCCTCCCGCTGATCGGCTCGGGCGCCGCCCTGATCGACACCACCTACGTGGACAACGCCGCAGCCGCCCTCGTGGCTGCGGTGGACGCCTGCGGGCCCGTGCACGGTGAGGCGCTGGTGGTCTCCAACGGCGAACCGCGCCCGGTGGCCGAGATCCTCCATCGGCTGTGCTCGGCGGCCGGCGTGGCTCCACCACGGGGCCGGGTCCCGGCCCACGCCGCCTGGCTGGCGGGCGCCGTGGTTGAGGGGATCTGGTCGGCGACCGGACGGCGCTCGACCCCACCGCTCACCCGGTTCCTCACCGAGCAGCTGACGACGGCGCACTGGTTCGACCAGCGGCGGACCCGGAGCGCGCTGGGCTGGCGGCCGGAGGTGTGCCTCGACGAGGGGTTCGCCCGCCTGACGGCCTGGTACCGGGCAGCGAGCCCGGCTGCGGACCGCGGGGCCGTCCGCAGCGCCCCGCCGGCAGTGGCGCCCGGGTAGAGCGGTCCCTCCCGGTCGCCGATCGGCAGGGCGCCGGGGGCCCCTCGGACGGCAGCCGGCGGCTACGGTCACCTCCTCGCAGTGATCTGGATCACCAGGGGGCGTCGTGTCGACCACCACCGCAGCGCCGAACCCGACCTCGCCGGATCGCGGGAGCCGGGCTCCCGAGGACCCGGCTCCGAGGAGCGAGTCCGAGGCCCTCGCCTCGGTGGAGGGCGGTGAGCCGGTCGCCCTGCCCACACCGCGAGGCGTCGTCCGCGGACTCGTCGCCGCGTTCGCGCGGCCGAGACCCCTGGCACGGGAGGCGGCCCGGCTCGGAGGCGCCACCGTCCGCATCCTCCGCGGCACCGACGTGATCGCCCCCTCGCCGAAGGACAAGCGGTTCGCCGACCCTGCCTGGTCGCAGCACCCGGGCTACCGGCGGCTCGCGCAGTCCTACGTGGCGCTGTCCGAGTCGCTGCACCGCCTCGTCGACGACTACGAGACCGGGGGCCCGGACTGGCGCGAGGTGGAGCAGGCCCGCTTCGTGCTCAACGCGTGCATCAGCGCTCTGGCCCCGACGAACACGCTGCTCGGCAATCCGGCGGCGCTGAAGCGCGCCTTCGACACCGGCGGATGGAGCCTGATCCGGGGCGCCGGCAACATGCTCCACGATCTCCGGCACAACGGGGGGATGCCGAGGCAGGTCGACCGCAGCGCCTTCACGGTCGGAAAGGACCTCGGGGTGACCCCGGGTGCCGTGGTCCACCGCGACGAGGTCATCGAGGTCATCCAGTACGCACCGTCGACGGCACGCGTGCGGCAACGGCCGCTGGTGATCGTGCCGCCACCCATCGGACGCTTCTACTTCCTGGACCTGAGTCCGGGACGCAGCTTCGTCGAGTACGCGGTGAGCCAGGGATTCCAGGTGTTCATGGTCAGCTGGCGGAACCCGACGAAGGAGGAGGCCCACTGGGACCTGGACACCTACTCCGGCGGTGTCCTGACCGCTGTCGACGTCGCGCGGGAGATCACCGGCTCCCCCGACGCCACCACCATCGGGTTCTGCGCCGGCGGGCAGGTGATGACGACGGCGCTGAACCACCTCGCCGCCACCGGCGACGACCGGGTGCACGCCGCCGGCTACGCGGTGACCCTGCTCGACTTCTCGAGCCGGGCACCGCTGGGTGCGTTCTCCGCGCCGCGCCTGCTCGACCTGGCGCGGCGCAACTCCCGTCGTGGCGGGGTCATCACCGCGCGGCAGATGGGCTCGGTGTTCACCTGGATGCGGCCCGACGACCTGATCTTCAACTACCTGGTCAGCGAATGGCTCATGGGTGAGGACCCGCCCGCGTTCGACATCCTCGCCTGGAACGCCGACGGCACCAACCTGCCGGCGCGCCTGCACGAGCAGTTCCTGGAGATCTTCGGGAAGAACACCCTCGTCCACCCGGGCGCGATGCGCGTTCTGGGGACGCCCGTACACCTGAGCCGGATCACCGTGCCCACCTTCGTCACCGGCGCGCTCACCGATCACCTGACGCCGTGGCACGGCTGCTACCGGACGACGCAGCTGCTCTCCGGGCCCACCACCTTCGTGCTCAGCTCGAGCGGCCACATCCAGAGCCTGGTCAACCCACCGGGGAACCCCCGGGCCAGCTACTGGACGGGCGGCGAGCCCGGTCCGGACCCGCACGCCTGGCGGGCAGCCGCGACGAAGCACACCGGGAGCTGGTGGGAACCCTGGGCCGAGTGGATGCTCGAACGCTCCGGCGATGAGATCCCCGCACCCACCGCAGTCGGCAGCACGCGCCATCCGGCACGGGAGCCGGCGCCGGGCACCTACGTCGTGGAGCGCCGCCCGGGCTGAGCCCGGCCCCCTCCCAGGGCCCCACCCCGAGGAACGAGGGGTGGGGCCCTGGGAGGGGGCCCTTCGTCAGCCGAAGGCCGTCTGCATCTCCTCCGACGCCGGGGCGCGCTCGGGCTGCGCGGGCATGTCCGCCTGGACCTCTTCGGTCCCCCGCTCCCCCGGGCGCTGCACCGCGACCACCGCCGGGTCGACGCGCATCACCGCGTAGCCGGCCACGGCGCCCGCGCCGAACCCCGGTGCGAAGACCCGCATGGGCTCGGTGATCACGCCGTCGCGCACCGCGTCGTGGATGGCCAGCGGGATGCTCGCCGACGACGTGTTGCCCACCGTCTCGATGTTGAAGTAGAGCTGGTCGGCGGTGAGCCCGGCGCGCTCGGCCAGCTGGATCACCATCGTCTTGTTCGCCTGGTGCGGCACGATCAGGTCGATCGCGTCCAGCAGCGACCCGTCCCGGCCCTCCGGCGCGGGCAGCTTCCCGAGCTCGTCGATCATCTGACCCAGGTAGCGCCCGGCCAGCGCCTTCACCTGCGGGCCGAACACCGTGATGTTGTTGTCGAACTCGGGGTTGGGCCAGAGGATCGAGTTCACCTCGCTGGCCGGGCCGCTGGCGTAGGTCTTCATGACGTCGATGTCGCCGTCGCCCCCGTCCGCGGCCGGTCCGACGACCAGCGCCGCCGCGCCGTCCCCGAAGATCATCCGCGAGGTGCGGACGTTGCCGATCTTGTCGGAGAACTTCTCGACGCACACGACCAGGACCGGCCGCTCGACCTCCTGGAGCAGCCGGACGGCGTCCGCGACGCCGTAGGGCATGCCCGCGCAAGCGGCGATGATGTCGTAGGCGGCGTAGACCTGGTGCATCCCCAGCTGCCCGCAGAGGTAGGTGGCCAGCGACGGGATGAGCCGCGAGCTGGTGCAGGTGCAGACCAGCACGCCGCCGATCTCCTCCGGCTGCCGCCCCGCCTTGTCCAGCGCCGCCTCGGCGGCCTGCAGGGCGAGCTCCTCCAGTGGCAGCGAGCTGTACTCGCGCTGCTCGATGCCGGTCTTGGCGGCGATCTCGTCGGCGCTCATCGGGGACCAGTTGTAGGCCGTGTTGCGGATCAGGTCGTCGTTGCCGCACACCTGGTCGCCGTGCACCGCCGCCAGCGCCTCGATCCGCGGCCGCACCGCGAAGCGCTGCCGCACGTCGAGCTCCGGGTACGGACGCACCGGTGGGCGGGACTCCCGCGGCGCGGCGACCCGCCGCGGCTCCGCGCCGGCGCGCAGCCGGCGCAGGAAGGCCCGCACCTCCTTGTCCCGCGGGTGGAAGGCGACCACGTAGTCGTCGTCCCGGAGGTCACCGGCCTCGGCGAGCTCCACCTGCGACCGCTCCCAGGGGTACTGGTTGTGCAGGACCATGGCCCAGCGGTGCAGCGCCTCGAGCTCGGGGACGTCCTCGGAGACGTCGAGGATGTCCGCGTAGTCGTAGACCGGGTAGTCCGGGTCGTAGCTCGGCAGCCGGAAGGTCAGGTTCCCCGGCTGCTGCAGGAACTCCGCGACGGTCGGCTTGAGCGCCGGCAGCGTCGACGCGTGGTGCCGGCGGTTGGCGAAGACGTCGAACAGGATGTCGAAGATGCGGTCCTCGCAGCCCTCGCTCCACTTCGCCGGCAGCTGTGGGAAGGCCTGCTGGACGCCGGCGACCTTGGCCTCGCCCTCCTCCCACGGCTCGAGGACCGGGAGGAACACGTCCGGGCGGTTGCGCGGGACGTCGGCCCAGCGGGTGGGCCGCTTGTCGTACATCGTGATGGAGAAGCGGTTGGCCCAGAAGAGGTTCAGCGCGAGGTCCCGCATCAGGTCGTAGCGGGTGCCGTAGGCGCCGGTCCGGACCCGCTCGAGGATCTCGGTGCCGCTCGGCGCCTTGGTCTCGAAGTCCCGGCGGACGACGCTGTCGAGCTGCTCCAGCGTCTCCATGGTGGAGAAGTCCAGCTCGGGCATGATGTTCGAGGGGAACACCATGCGGCCGTGCCGGTTCATGACGAAGGCATTCATGGGACGGGGCCTCTCTCCTGGGATCGACGTCCGGTGGCGCGCTCCATGCCCCGCTCGACGGCGGCGATGAGACGCGGCCGGAGCTCGGCGGCCGGGATGATGTCGTGCACCGAGCCGACGCGGCGCGCTCGTTCGATGTCGTGGACCGCCTCGAACCCCGCGGCCACCTCGCCCAGCTTCTCCGAGCGGACGGCGGCCCGCAGGGTGGCGAGCTCGACCCGCAGGTGCGCCTGCTCCACGCCGTCGGCGGCGTTCACCGCGGCTTCCAGCTCCTGGACGCGCGGATCGGCCGACGTCCGCTTGTCGACCTCGCGGGTGAACACCACGGCGGCCGCGGGGGCACCGCCGATCACCGACGCGTACGAGCCCTCGACCGCCAGCACCTCCATGTTGTCGTTGAGGACGCCGGAGAAGACGACGAAGGCCCCGCCGTGGTAGCGCGAGACGACGCAGAAGACGATCGGGCCGTCGAAGTTCGTGATGGCGCGGCCGATCTCGGCGCCGTACTCGAGCTGCAGCTTGCGCAGCGACTCCGGTGAGCCGTCGAAGCCGGAGAGGTTGGCCAGCACGACGAGCGGCCGGTTGCCGCTGGCCGCGTTGATGGCGCGGGCGGTCTTCCTCGACGAGTGCGGGAACAGGGTCCCCGAGGTCCACTGGTCCGGGCCGTCCGCGGGGAAGCTGCCGCGTCGGGGCATCGGCCGTGACTCGACGCCCAGGACCGAGACCGGCTGTCCGCCGAGGTGCGCGTCGTACACGACGACGGTGTCGGCGTCGGCCATGCCGGCCCACCGCTCGAGCACGGGGTGGTCCTGGTCGGTGACCGCACGCATGACCGTCCGGATGTCGAACGGCTTCTTGCGCTCCGGGTTGGTGGCCGGGGAGAAGATGTCGCCCACGGTGGTGAACTCGCTGGCCGGGTGCCGGTGCGGGAAGGAGCGCACGTCCCGGTCGGCGGGGTCGTCGGTGCCGGCGGGCCGCGGCCAGCGCTCACCGGGCGCGACGTAGGCGTGGTCGTAGTGCCGCATCAGGAGCTCCGCGGCGGCGGTCAGGTTCGGCGCCCAGTACTGGGCCTGACCGTTGGGCCCCATGACCCGGTCGTAGCCGCCGATGCCGAAGTTGTCCTCGGCCGACACGCCTCCGGAGTAGTCCAGCGAGTGCTTGCCGGTGAGCACCATCGCGCTGTCGGGGGTCATGACCAGGATGCCCTTGGTGTGCATGAGCATCGTGGCCTCGGCGTTCCAGTACGGCTGGGCCCCGACGTTGATCCCCGCGACGACGACGTTGATCTCGCCGCCGCGCTGGGTGAACTCGATGATCCGGCGCAGGGCCCGGGCGACCCAGTCCATGTTCTCCGTGCCGCTGTCCATCGAGATGCGGGCGCCCGAGGACAGTGCGAACCACTCGACGGGGATGCCCCGCTCCTCCGCCAGGTCGAGCGCGGCGTTCACGCGGGCGCACTCGGGCTCCGCGACGGTGCCCAGCTGCTTCGTCGGGTCGCCGAAGAGGGCCACCCGGGTCACGCCCTCGGGATAGCGCTCCGTGGGCGTGCTGACCACGCCGACGACGATGCCTGCCCGGTTCTGCCCGGCTTGCCGCTCCACGGGGACGAGCCGGCCGTCGCCGTCCAGGTCGTGCTCGACGAACGAGCCGCCGGGCCCGGCCAGCTGTGTGCTCAGCTCGTACGGGTAGACGGCCCCCCGCGCACGGGAGCTGAGCACCTTCTCGGTGTAGTCGTCCAGCGGGCGCATGGGTTCGGTCGGCCGGTCCGTCAGCTGCATCTGGACGCCGGTGCCGGGGCGGTAAGAGAACCGCAGCGCCACCTCGCGGGGGGCCGCCCCCTCCGCCTGCAGGCGGGCCAGCAGCACGACCTGCTCGATGCCGGCCCCCACCGTCAGCGGCGCGGCCGTCCGGGCGAAGGCCGCCACCTCCGCCAACGGCACCTCGATCGACGGCCAGGCGTAGAGGAACACCCGGTTGTGCTGCAGCGGCCGGCGTGACCGTCGGCGGGACTGCGCCCTGCGCAGGCTGTCGAGGCAGGCGGTCAGCTGCCGTTCCACCGTCGGGAACCCGGCGATCTCGCCGGCGTCGTCCCGGACGGGGGTCAGGTCGCGGACCGCGGCCATGGCGATGAACCGCTCGTCGTTGGGGTTCTCCTTCGCCGTGACGTGGAAGACGTAGGTGTCCTCGGCGGAGGGCACCCGCTCGCCGTCGAAGTTCTTCAGCCGCCACAGGGCGAGCCGCTGTGCGGTCAGCGGGTGCAGACCCCGGATGATGCGGTCCTCCACCAGTTCCCCGGCGTCCGCGCCGTCCGGCGACGGCCGGAAGGTCACGGTCTCCACGTCGCCGTCGGGCGTGGAGACCGTGACGGTCACGCGGCGGACGGTCCGAAACACGGCGGTACCGGCGATCGCCTCCCGCAGCTCCGCCACCATCGCGTCGGCGTCGGCCGGCCGGCCGGGCCAGGTGAGGTAGAGATCCACCAGGACGTGCGACGGGTCCGGGACGTCCGCGATCCACGCCGCCACGGACGCGAGGGCCGACGGGAGACCTGCCGCCCGCACCATCACGGCGACGAGCCGGAGCTGGGTCCCGCCGAGCTCGTACCCGGCGGAGACGGCGGAGTGGCCGTCGAGCAGGAAGGACCGGACGTCCTGCAGGTCGCGGCTGCGGTAGTAGCGGCGGGTCAGGACCTCCAGGACGGGATCGGGCTCGGCCGTGTCCCGCTCGAAACGCTGCGCCAGCAGCCGGACCAACGGCTCGGGGCTCGCGACGAGAGCCTCGATGCGGGCCAGGTCCGCGTGCTCCCCGTCCCGCACTCCGGCGTCGAGTTCGTCCAGCAGCCGTCGGGCCTCGTCGAGGACCTGCTGCCGTGCCTGCAGGACCACGGGCTCCTCGAAGTACCGGTAGCGAACGGCGCGGGCCAGGTCGCCCACCGAGGGGTAGCGCAGCTGCGTCGCGACCACGAGCCGGTCGAGCACCTCCCCCACCCGGGCCCGCGCCGGGCCGCTCGGCGGTTCCCCGGCCGTCAGCCAGCGGTCCAGCAGCGCCAGGACGGCGGGCAGCTGGTCGGCCACCCGCTGCTGGGCCAGGAAGATCCGTTCGACCGCCTCCTCGAGCCGGGGACCCGGCTCGAGGTCTGCGACCCCGTAGTGCAGGAGGGCCCGGGAGAGCCGGCCCCGGAAGCTCTCCGGGAGAGCCTCGCGCTCGACGTCGAGCGAGTGCAGGTAGGCGTGGAAGTGCTCCCGCGGGCTGTGCACCTGCGTGTCGGTCTCCTCCTCCTCGCTGGCCGGCCGGTTCCGGGAGAGCTCCGAGAGGTCGGCGAAGGTGGTGAGGACGGCGAGCTCGCCGTCCAGCAGTTCGGCGTCGTCCACGGGGAGCTCGTCGCGGGCGCTGCCGTACTCGGCGACCAGCTGCGGGGCGTACCGGGCGCTGACGTCGTAGCCGGTGATCAGCGCCTGCAGGGCCGCGAGCAGCGAGAGGGCCCTGTCGCGGGGGGTGGGTGCCGGTGCCCCGTTCCCGGGGAACACCACCCGCTCCCCCGTCGCCTGCTCGGCGTCGGCGTCCACCCGCTCGAGGGTGAGCAGCGGTGCGCCCGCATCCACCTGGGAGTTGGCTGCGGCGAGCAGCTCGCGCACCCGGCCGGCGAAGGGGGCCTGCACCGCCGTCTCCATCTTCATGCTCTCGAGGACGGCGACCGTCTGCCCCGCCTCGACCTCCTGCCCCGGCTGCACGCGCAGCGCGACGACCACCGAGGGGGCGGGGGCGCGCACCACTCCACCGGCGTCCCGCGTGACGCGGTGCGAGACGCCGTCGACCTCGACCAGGTGGGAGCCGGGCGCCTCGACGGCCACGACCGAGAACCGCCGATCGCCGACGGTCACCCGGCTCTCGAGCGCGCCGAGCCGGTCCAGGTCCACGTCGACGTACCGGCCGTCGAGCTCCACGCGGTACCGGTCCTGGCTGACCTTCGCGACGGTGAGGCGGTAGACCTGGCCGCGGTACCCGAGCTCCAGGGTCCGCTCCACCTCGTGCCGCGACCGCGGGCGCCCACCGCGCGCTGCGGCGAGGAAGGCGGCCCGCTCGCGCTGCTCCTCGGCGTCGGAGGCGTCGATCGCGACCTGCGCCAGGGCCACGTGGGCCGACGGCGTGGCATCGGACGCGCCCGCCATCCCGGTGCGGTCCAGCCAGCCGGTGTCCGCCGTCCCGGCCACGACCTCCGGTCGGTCGAGCAGATCGAGCAGGAAGGACTTGGTCGTCGTCCCGCCCCGCAGGACCACGGTGGTCCCCCGTAGCGCGACGCGCAGGCGGGCCAGGGCCTCGGGGCGGTCCCGTCCCCATGCGATGACCTTGGCGATCATCGAGTCGTACTCCGGCGGGATGACGTCGCCGACCCCGATGCCGGTGTCCACCCGCACGCCCGGGCCCGTGGGCAGGCGCATCAGCTCCACCCGGCCGGGGGCGGGGGCGAATCCCTGCTCGGCGTCCTCGGCGTTGAGCCGCGCCTCGACGGCATGGCCCCACTCCGCCGGCGGTTCGCCGGCCAGCCGGCCGCCCCCGGCGACGTGCAGCTGCAGCTTCACGAGATCGAGGCCGGTGGTCTCCTCGGTCACGGGGTGCTCGACCTGCAGCCGGGTGTTCACCTCCAGGAAGGTGAACAGCTGCTCCTCGGGCTGGTACAGGAACTCGACGGTGCCGGCCCCGACGTAGCCGGCGGCCCGCACGAGGGCGATCGCCGAGTCACGCAGCGAGCGGTCCTGCTCGGGCGTGAGGGCCGGCGAGCTCGACTCCTCCAGCACCTTCTGGTTGCGCCGCTGCACCGAGCAGTCCCGGACGCCCGGGGCCCAGACCGTCCCGTGCTGGTCGGCGATGATCTGCACCTCGACGTGCCGGCCGCCCTCGACCAGGCGTTCCATGAAGACGGCGGGGTCGCCGAAGGTGCGTTCGGCCTCGGTCTGCGTGCGGGTGAGCGCCTCGCCGAGCTCGGCCTCGGACCGGACGATCCGGATGCCCCGCCCGCCGCCACCGCTCCGGGACTTGACGATGAGCGGGTAGCCGATCGCGGCCGCGTGCCGGCGCCCGTCCTCCATGCCGTGCACGGGGCCGCCGCTCCACGACGCCACCGGCACACCGGTCTGCTCGGCGAGCACCTTCGCCTCGATCTTGGCCCCGAGCAACCGCATCGCCTGAGGCGGAGGGCCGACGAACACCACGCCGAGGTCGGCGCACAGCTCCGCGAACGCCGGGTCTTCAGCGACGAAGCCCCAGCCGACCCAGGCGGCATCGGCGCGGCTCGTGCGCAGTGCGCGGGCCAGCTCGGCGTGGTCGAGGTAGGGGCTCCCCGCCCCGGTCTCGCGGAGCAGGACGGCCTCGTCGGCGGTGCGCACGAAGGTGGCCCGGCGCTCGGCCTCGGTGTGCAGGGCGATGACCCGGGTCGCGGTCCCGTGCTCCGCATCGAGCTCACGCACGGCGCGGATGAGCCGGACGGCCGGCTCACCCCGGTTGACGACGGCGATACGGCTGAACACCGGTGCTCCCCTCCTCGTCATCGGTCGATGTCCGACGGCCGGCGTTCCGCTGCCCGTCTCCGTCACATGTCGAGGCCGCCGTTGACCCCCCACACCTGTCCGGTGATGTACCCGGAGGCGTCCGCGGCGAGGAAGTGGACGACGCGGGCGACCTCCTCCGGCTCCCCGAGCCGGCCGAGCGGGATCTTCGCCTTGAGGCCGTCGAGCACCTTCTCGGGCACGGCATCGAGCATCTCGGTGGCGGTGTACCCCGGCGTCACGGCGTTGACGGTGATGCCCGGCCCGTCGGTCTTGCCCGAGCGCTTCACCTGCATCGCCGCCTCCAGCGCCAGCGTCTTGGTCAGGCCCAGCAGCCCCGACTTGGCCGAGGCGTAGTTCGACTGCCCGATGCCGCCCGTCTCCCCGATCACCGAGGAGATCATCACGATCCGCCCGCTGCCCCGTTCGTGCATGTGCCGGAGCGCCGCCTGGGAGAGGTAGAAGGCTCCCGACAGGTTGACGTCGATGACCCGGCGCCAGTCGTCGTCGGTCATCTTCAGCACGGTCCGGTCGGCGGTGATGCCGGCGTTGTTGACCAGGATGTCCAGCCGGCCGTGCCGCTCGATGACCTCGGCGATGGTCCGGCGGCAGTCGTCAGGGTTGGCGATGTCCCCCCGGTGCACGCTCACGTTCCGCTCCGGGTAGGCGCCGGCGAAGTCCTGGGCGAACATCTCCGCCCGTTCCCGGTTGCCGCTGTACCCCGCTGCGACGTCGGCGCCCTGCTTGGCCAGGCTGCGGCAGATGGCGGCGCCGATCCCGCGGGTGCCACCCGTCACGAAGGCCACCCTGCCGAGCAGCTTGTCCCCGGACCTCGTCGAACGTTCCTGCGTGGCTGTCATGGCGTCCTCCCTGGGCGCGGCGCGCCTCACCGTGGCCCGCGGGGGTGGGACGACGGTGATCTGCCGCCTGGTGCCCCGACGCCGGGCACTCGCGCAGCATCCTGGGCGCGGCCGCCGGCGTCAACGGCGCCGGTGCTGATCCGCGACGCCACCGTCGCCGTTCCCGACGTCGGCACTCGTCCCCGGTGGAGCGCTCCGCACCGGTCGGCGCGGGAGTGTCCGCACCCGGACGACGGGTAGCGGGGGTGGATGCCCCCCTCGCCCCAGCCCTCCTCCCCCGACCGCACCGCCGACCTCGAGGCGGTGCTCGCCGAGGTCGCCGACCGCTCGCGGCACCTGGCCGAGGAGGGCGAGGTCGAGGAGCAGCCCGAGGAGCTGCCCTCGGCCGACGCCGCCCGCTTCGGGCTGGCGCTCGCCGAGCTGGACGGCACGGAGCACGTGACCGGCGACGCCGACGTCGGCTTCGCGGTCCAGAGCGTGGTGAAGGTGTTCGCCCTCACGGCCGCCCTCCAGCTGGTCGGCGAGGAGCTGTTCGAGCGGGTGGGCCGTGAGCCCTCCGGCGACCCGTTCAACTCGCTCATCCAGCTGGAGCACGAGAAGGGCGTCCCGCGGAACCCCTTCATCAACGCCGGGGCGCTGGTCGTCTGCGACGTCCTGCTGGACGCGGCGGACGACCCCTTCGGGGCCGTGGCCGGCCTCGTCGGTGACCTGACCGGCGAGGAGGCGACCCTGGACGGGATCGCGCTGGACGCCGAACGGGAGAGCAGCTCCCTCAACCGGGCCATGGGCCACCTGATGAGCTCGTTCGGGAACGTGCACCACCCGGTCGACGAGGTCGTGGAGCTCTACCTCCGCCTGTGCTCGATCACGGTGACCACGCGCACGCTGGCCCGCGCCGCCCGCTTCCTCGCCAACGACGGCGTCAACCCGCGCACCGGCGCGGCGGTGCTGTCCGAGCCCCTGGCGCGACGGGTCAACGCGCTGATGCTGACGTGCGGCACCTACGACGCCGCCGGGCAGTTCGCCTACGACCTGGGCTTCCCCTGCAAGAGCGGGGTCGCCGGAGCCGTGATGGGTGACGTGACCGGGCGCTTCGGCGTGTGCGCGTGGTCGCCGCCGCTCGACGAGAAGGGCAACTCGCGGGCGGGGCGGGCAGCGCTGCACCTGCTCTCGGAGCGACTGGACCTGTCCCTGCTCTGACCCGGGGCGGCACGAGCCGGGAGGGGGTGACCGAGCCCGTCACGACGCGGGCGTCAGGCCCCGCCGCAGCTCGTCCAGGGCCTGCGCGAGGCCCACCCGCGGCGCCCAGCCCCACGCCCGCGCGCGGTCCGTGCGCAGGGCGCCGGTCCACACCGGCTCGTCGGTCCACTGCGGCTCGACGCCGAGCGCGTCGGCCACCGTGCCCAGGTAGTCCCGCCACGTCGCGGGCTCACCCGCGACGACGACCGGCGTGGTGGCGCCGGCCACGGGGCCCCGCTCCGCGTCGTCGGCGGTCGCGATCGCACCGGTGGCGACGTCCGCGATGAGGGCCGCGAGGTCCTCGACGTGCACCCAGGCCCAGGCCTGCTCCGGGTTCGCCCGGCGCTCGCCGTCGCGCACCTGCTTCGGCCGCAGCGTGTTCCAGACCGACGTCTCGCCCGCGCCGAGGACCGCCGGGGGGCGCACCAGCACGGTCGTGAGCCCGCCGACCTCGGCCAGCGCGGCGTCGGCGGCGTTCTTCGTGTCGGGGTAGGCGCCACTGCCCTCGGGCAGGAGGGCGCCGTCCTCGGCGACGTCGCCGACGCCGGCCGAGCGGTCGTACACCCCGGCGGTGGAGAGGTGCACCAGCCGGGCGACGCCGGCGTCCCGGGCGGCCCGGGCGACGGCCTGCGTCCCCTCGACGCCCACCCGGTGCTGCACCTCCCGGGGGGAGCCCATCGGGTGGACGGTGGTGACGACCGCGTCGGCGCCCGTGGTCACCGAGCGGGCGAGCTCCTCGTCGGCGAAGTCACCGACGTGCTCGGTGACGCCGTCCAGCGAAGGCGCGCTGCCGGCCCGGCGGACGACGGCACGCACCTGCGCCGACCGCTCGACGAGCGCCCGGCAGACCGCGGTGCCCACCAACCCGTTCGCACCGGTGACCACGACGACGGGAGGGGTGGATGCCATGGCGCCACCCTGCCAGCGGCGGCACGACTCCGCCCACCGCGCGGCACGCCCGCCTCCGCACCCGGGTCAGGGCAGCGCGGCGAGCTTGCGCTGGAGCACGCCGCGTTCGCGCTCGTTCCCGCAGAGGCCGACCGCGCGCTCGAGCTCCCGGCGCGCCTCGCCATGGCGGTGGAGCCGCCGGAGCAGCTCGCCGCGGACGCTCGGCAGCAGGTGGGAGCCGGACAAGGTGCCCGCCGCGACGAGGTCGTCGACCAGGGGCAGCGCGGCCGCCGGTCCGCGGGCCATGGAGATTGCGACCGCCCGGTTGAGCTGGACCACCGGCGAGGGCGCCAGCCGGGAGAGGACGTCGTAGAGCAGGACGACCCGTTCCCAGTCGGTGCCCTCGACCGACGGCGCGACCGCGTGGCACTCGGCGATCGCGGCCTGGACACCGTACGCGCCGAGCCCGCGGCCGACCCGCCCGGCCTGGGCGAGCGCCGCCCGCCCGCGCCGGATCGCGGCCCGGTCCCAGCGCCGCCGGTCCTGGTCCTCCAGCAGCACCGGTTCGCCGTCGTCGCCCACCCGGGCCGGGAACCGGGCCGCGGTGAGCTCGAGCAGGGCGAGGAGGCCGTGCACCTCCGGCTGGTCGGGCACCAGCCGCGTCAGGACCCGGGTCAGCCGGATCGCCTCGCGGGCCAGGTCCGGCCGGATCCAGTCCTTCCCGGAGGTGGCCGTCGACCCCTCGGTGAAGACCAGGTACAGCACGCTCAGCACGGAGCCGAGCCGCTCGCGGCGCTCCTCGGCCGGCGGCGCCTCGAAGGGCACCTCGGCCGCGGCGAGCGTCTTCTTGGCCCGGGTGATGCGGGCCTGCACGGTCGCGGTCGGCACGAGGAAGGCCCGGGCGATCTCGTCGCTGCCCAGGCCGCCGAGGACGCGCAGCGTGAGCGCGACCTGGGCCTCCCGCGAGAGCACCGGGTGGCACGCCACGAACATCAGCGCGAGGACGTCGTCGTCCACCTGGTCGGGGTCCCACAGGAGGTCGTCGTCGTCCGTGGTGGGTGACCAGGCGCCGGAGGTGGTGCCTCCATCGGTCAGGCCCCGGGCGAGGGTCGCGTACCGCTCGTCGCGTGCGGACCGGCGTCGGAAGGCGTCGATGGCCCGCCGACGCCCCACGGTGAGCAGCCAGCCCGCGGGATCGCGCGGCGGCCCCTCCCGCGGCCACGTGACCAGGGCCTCGGCCAGCGCCTCCTGGGCCAGGTCCTCGGCCAGCGCGAAGTCGCCGGTGTACCGCGCCAGCCGGCCGACGATGCGCGCCGACTCGATGCGCCAGACCGCCTCGACGGCCTCGCGGCCGCTGCCGGCCCGGGGGGGGGGGGGGGGGGGGGGGGGGGGGGGGGGGGGGGGGGGGGGGGGGGGGGGGGGGGGGGGGGCCGCCCCCCCCCCCCCCCCCCGGCGGGCTCACAGCTGGCCGGTCCGCTCCCGCCACGCCCGCTCCTTCTGGATCCACTCGTTGTCCTGGGGGAACTCGTCGATGCTGCTGACGCGGCGGATCTCGGCCTTCATGCCGGGGCCGGCCAGCGGCGCCCGCTTCGCCCACTCGACGGCCTCCTCCTGCGAGGCGACGTCGAGGATCCAGAAGCCCCCGAACAGCTCCTTGGTCTCCCCGTACGGGCCGTCGGTGACGACCGGTGGCTGGGAGGAGTAGTCGACGACGACGCCCTTCGCCGCGTCGTCGAGACCCTCGGCCGCGACGAGGACGCCGGCCCGGATCATCTCGTCGTTGAACCGGCCCATCGTCGTGAGGACCTCGTCGAAGTCGACGTTCGCCATCTCGGCGTAGCTCTCGTCGGTGGCCCGCATGATCAGCATGTACTTCACGGCGTCGCTCCTGCGTGGTGTCCGGGTCCCGGTCGGACCCTCTCACCCCTGGGTCGAACGGCGACACCACCGGATCGACAGCCGGCGTGACATTCTCCGATGCCCTCACGCGGGCGGGCTCACCCCCGACGGGCGGCGGGCGGTCAGCGGGCGGGGTCGACCATCGTCATCCCGGCGACCTCCGCCCGGTCGAGGACGGGCAGCAGGTCCGCCGCCTCCGCGAGCCCGATGGTGCGCTCCACCAGCAGGTCGGGCCGCAGCGCGCCCCGCTCGATGAGCGCCAGCATGCCCGGGTAGTCGGCCGCCGCCATGCCGTGGCTGCCGAGCAGGTCGAGCTCCCAGCCGATCACCCGGTCCATGGGGACCCGCGGGTGCCCGCCGACCGGCGGCAGCAGCCCGATCTGCACGTGTCGGCCCCGGCGCCGGAGGCTCCGGATGCCGTCGGCGCAGGTCTGCTCGCTCCCCACGGCGTCGACGGCGACGTCGCTGCCGCCGCCGGTCAGCTCCCCCACGACGGCCGGGACGTCGGCGCCGTCGGCCAGCACGGTGTGCTCCGCGCCCAGCGTGGCCGCGGCGGCGAGCGCCGCGGGGTTGCGGTCGACCGCGACGACGCGGCAACCCGTCGCGCGGGCGATCATGACCGCGCTGAGCCCCACGCCGCCGGCTCCCACCACGGTCACCCACTCACCGGCGGCGATCCGCGCACGGCCCACCAGGCCGCGGTAGGCCGTCGCGAACCGGCAGCCGAGCGCGGCCGCCGTCGGGAAGTCGACGCGCTCCGGGACCGCGACCAGGTTGGTGTCGGCACCGTGCAGGGCGACGTGCTCGGCGAACGACCCCCAGTGCGTGAAGCCGGGCTGCTGCTGGTCGGGGCAGACCTGGGCCTCCCCCGCCCGGCACCACCGGCACCGACCGCAGCCGCAGACGAACGGCACGGTCACCCGGTCCCCCGTCTGCCAGCGAGCGACACCGGCGCCGACCTCGGCGACCACGCCGGCGAGCTCGTGCCCGGGCACGTGCGGGAAGGCGATCTCGTCGTGGCCGGCCCAGGCGTGCCAGTCGCTGCGGCACATCCCGGTGGCCATCACGCGCACCACCACCCCGCCCGCCGGCGCCGTGGGCGCCGGCACCTCCCGCACCTCGGGCCTGGCTCTGACGGAGTCGACGACGACGGCGCGCACGCCGCCATGCTGTCAGCCGCCGATCACCCGCCCGTCAGGCGATGCGGCGGAGCCGGTCGATCCGCAGGCCGTCGTCGTCGGGGGTGCGCATGTGCGCGATGACGGTGAGCAGGTCGGGGCGGGTGTCGGTGGGGTGGTCACGGGGCCTCCTCGGCCGGTGGGGCGCAGTCTGGGCGGTGGAGGGGCCGGCCCGGTCAGGGCACGAGGATGGCCCGGCCCCGGACCTTCCCGGCGTCGAGATCGCGGATCGCGTCCACGGCCCGGTCCAGCGGGTACTGCTGGGTGTGCAGCGTGACCTTGCCCGCCTGCGCGAGCACCATCAGCTCGGCCAGGTCGGTGTAGGTACCGACGATGTTGCCGACGACGTTCTTCTCCCCGGCGACGAACTCCAGCGTCGGGATCCGCAGCTCGCCGCCGTACCCGATGACGTAGAGGGAGCCGGCCGGGCCGGTCATGCGCCAGCCGTCCATCTCCGCCCCCTGCTCGGCGACGAAGTCGAAGACTACGTCGGCACCCCCGCCGGTCAGCTCCTGCACCGCCTGCACCTGGTCGCCGTCGGCGAGCACGGTCTCGTCCGCGCCGATCTGCCGGGCGAGCTCCAGGGCGTCGGGGTTGCGGTCGACGACGACGATCCGCGTGCCCGACAGCGCGGCCAGGCACTGGACGCCGATGTGGCCGAGCCCGCCGGCGCCCTGCACGACGGCGGTCGTGCCCGGGTGCAGCAGTGGCAGGGCCTTGCGCACGGCGTGGTAGGCGGTGATGCCGGCGTCGGCGAGCGCGGCGACGTCGGCCGGGTTGGTCGACGGGTCGAGCTTCACGCAGGCGCGGGCGGTCGTGCGCAGGTACTCGGCCATGCCGCCGTCGTCGTTCGACAGCCCCGGGAAGAAGGCGTTCTCGCACTGCATGTCCCGGCCGGCGCGGCAGGCCGCGCACAGCCCGCAGCTCGGCTGCGGGTGCAGGATCACGGTGTCGCCGACGGCGACGTTGGTGACGCCCTCGCCGACCGCGTGCACCCACCCGGCGTTCTCGTGCCCGATCACGTAGGGCAGGTCGGGGTTCTGCAGCTCCGCCCACTGGCCCTCGAGGATGTGCAGGTCGGTGCGGCAGACGCCGGCGCCACCGATCTTCACGATGACGTCGAGGGGCCCCCGCAGCTGCGGCTCGGGGATGTCGTCGATGCTCGGGTCGGCGTGGTACGAGTGCACGCGGACGGCCTTCACGGGCGGGTTCCCTTCGAGACGGTGAGCGGGAGGAGCGGTCGGTCCTCGGGGCGGGGCGCCTGGTCGGCTTCCGACCCGGGGTAGCGGGTGGTGAGCAGGCCGCGGCAGAAGTGCGCGTTGCCGTCGATCGAGATCCGCACGGAGCGGGCCCTGCGCAGGAACAGCGCGGCCTCCTCCCTGGCGGGGCGGGTGCCGTCGGCGTCGACGAGCACGGGTGCGTCGTCGTCCAGCGGCAGGCCGAGCGCGGCCCGGCGGTGCAGCAACGCCTCGGTGGTGCGCTCCCCCGCCGGCAGGTCACCGAGCACGACCGCCGCGACGTCCACGCCGGGATCGGTGCGCAGCAGGGCGGTGACCGCCCGCTCCATCGCGGCGGTGTGGGCCTTGCGGACGAAGGTCGCGCGGAGCTCGTCCAACGAGTCCTCGGCCTCGTGCCCGAAGGTGCCGCGGTAGCCCGATCCGGCGGCCAGGCCGCGGTTGATCAGGTCGGAGTCGTGGGGGGGGGGGGGGGGGGGGGGGGGGGGGGGGGGGGGGGGGGGGGGGGGGGGGGCGGGGGGGGGGGGGGGGGGGGGGGGGGGGGGGGGGGGGGGGGGGGTGGCCGGGGGGGGGGTCGGGGGGGTGGGGTGGGTGGGGGCGGGGGGGGGGGCCCCCCCCCGCCCCCCCCCCGGACTCAACCCCGGGGACGGCGGCTACCGCGGCCCGGGCATCGGACGCCATGAGCCACGCGAAGTTGGGCGCGCAGAACGACGTCGGCAGCCGCAGGTGCACCTCGGCACGGGCGCCCGTCACCGACACGGAGCGGACGAAACCGAGGTCGGTGATCGGCTCGTCCAGCTCCGGATCGGCGACGGTGGCCAGGGCCGCGCGCACCGCGGCTCGCAGGTCGGGGAGGAGGGCGGTCACGGGGGCCTCGGCCTCAGACGGTCGCGAGGTCGGCGGCGGCCGGGTCCCGGGGGCCGGTCAGGGTCTGGTCGGCGTCGGGCAGCTGCAGCTCCGGCGGCACCGGCAGGTCGTAGAGCTTGGCCGCGTTGAGGCCGAGGACCTTCTTCTTCTGCACGGTGGTGAGCGGCGCGTACTCGGTCAGGTCCTCGGGGATCTGGAAGTCGACGAACTTCTGCACCAGCCACTGCGGGGTCCACAGCGCGTAGTCGCTGGAGAAGAGGATGCGGTCCTCCCCGATCCAGTACAGGAGCTCGCCCATGATCTGGGCGAAGTAGCGCGGCCGGGTGTGGATGAACGGGATGGCCACGGCCAGGCCGGCGACGACGTTGGGCTCCTGGGTGGCGATCCAGCAGAAGTCCTCGAGCCGCGGGAGGCCGCAGTGCTCGACGACGAAGGTCAGGTCGGTGAAGTCGGTGGCCACGTGGTCGACGTCGGCGACGTCGAAGGCATCGCGGTCCAGCGGCCGGATCGTCGGGCCCTTGTGGACGTGGATGTTCCGGATGCCGACCTCGCGGCACACCTCGAGGTACCGGTAGGCCATCGGGTCGGTGAGCTTCCAGCCGCGGGACTCGCCGTGCCAGTCCGCGGTGTAGAGCTTCACGCCCTTGAGGTTCATCCGCTCCGCCGCGGCCCGCAGGGCGTCCAGGCCGTTCTCGCCGTCGCGCGGATCCCAGTAGTGGTTGTAGGTCAGCTTGTCGGGGTGGGCCTGGGCGAGGGCGAACGCCTCCTCGGTCTGGCCGAAGCCCCGGTGGTAGAACTCGGCGAGCCGGGCCGGCTGGAAGATCGCGTGGTCGACCATCCCGTCGCCGAAGACGTCGCGCATCAGCCGCTCCCCGCCCTGGTAGAGGTACTCCTCGTAGGACCAGACCTCGGACTCGGGGCTGAGGTTGCGGTGGTAGTCGTAGAAGCAGTCGATGAACTGCTTGCCGTGCACGTTCCGCTGGTTCTCCGGGCGTGCGTCCCACAGCGCGATGTGGGCGTCCACGATGAAGTAGTCCTCGCCGTCCCTGCGGTACATCTGCCGGCCTCCCAGCGTCTCCCGATGTGGCGGCGGTCACGCCGCTCGGACACGACGCTAGGAAGGTCGCGCCCCGCCCGGAAGATGTGGTCTGTCTCACTTTGAGACGTCGTTGAGGCGTACCGTGCCGGGCCAACCAGGAACGAGACGGGTGCGGAGGCGCACGCACCCCCGGAGGAGGTGCTCCGGCGTGGAGACGGAACGGCCCGGGTCGCCACCCGCACCGCTCGGCCCCGGCCCGCGAGCCGACGGGCGGCTCGCGGCGCCCCGGCTTCGGGCCTCGTGGCGGCGCAGCCAGGAGTACGGGGTACCCCCCGACGAGGTCCTGCCGCGCTTCACCGGCTCGGTCGACACCGGGTCGCTGCTGTACGAGTGCGGATCGCAGGTGCTCGCGGGGCTGCAGGCCACGATCGCCAACGAGCCGGTCAGCCTGATGGTCGCCGACCGCGAGGGGCTGGTGCTGACCCGGCTGTGCAGCGACGCGGGGATGCGGCGCTCCCTGGACGCGGTGCACCTGGCGCCGGGCTTCTACTACTCCGAGCGGCAGGCCGGCACGAACGGGCTCGGCCTCTCCCTCGCCGACCGCGCCCCCACGCTTGTCCGGGCCGCGGACCACTACTGCGCCGAGCTGCGCGGGTACACCTGCGCGGCCGTCCCCGTCCTGGACCCGGTGTCCGGCGAGCTGGCGGGGTCGATGAACCTCACCACCTGGTCGGACTCGTCCTCCGAGCTGCTGCTGGCCCTGGCGCAGGCGGCGGCCGGCGCCACGAGCGGGCTGATGCTGCAGCGGGCCACCGGCCGGCCGGTGGGATCGGCACCCCGGGGCGAGGTCTTCCGGGTGGTCGCCGGAGCCGCCGGCGACGGGGACCCGTGCGTCTCGGCCGCGTGGCATGCGGCCCTCGCGTCCGCGAGGGCGGCCGATGCGGCGGGCCGGGTGCTCGCCGTCGTCGGCGAGCCGGGGGTCGGCAAGTCGATGCTCGCGGTCACCGCGCGCCGGCACCGGGGCCGCGGCCGCCGGGTCCTGCACGCCCGTGCGCCCGGCGACGACGGCGCTGCGGCCTGGCTGGACCTGTGGACGCCCGAGCTGCGGGACCCCGAGGTGCACGTCGTCGTGTCGGCCGCCGACCGGCTGCCGGCGTGGGCGGCCGGGGAGCTCGCCGCGGTCCTGGCCGCCGCGCGGCGGACCGACGGCCGCCCGCAGCCCTTCGTCCTGACCAGCCGGGAGTACGCCGCGCTCCCCCCGCCGCTGGCGCTGCTGGTCGACGCCGTCGTCGAGGTGCCGCCGCTGCGCCTGCGCACCGATGACGTCATGGCGGTGGCGCACGCCGTGGCACGGGCCGAGCGGCACCGCCCCGTCGAGTTCACCGCCCGCGCGGCCCGCGCGCTGACCGGCTGCCCGTGGCCGGGCAACACCCGCCAGCTGCGCCAGGTGGTGCGCGAGGCCGTGGCCCGCGCCGACGTCGTCGACGTCCACCACCTCGCCCCGGAGGTGCTCGACGGGGGTTCCCGCGTGCTGAGCCGGCTGGAGCGGCTGGAGCGCGACGAGATCGTCCGCTGCCTCACCGAGCCGGGCACCACGGTGACCAGGGCCGCGCAGACCCTCGGCATCGGCCGGGCCACCCTGTACCGCAAGATCGCGCACTACGGGCTGGCCCTGCCCGAGGCGCCCGGCTGAACGTCAGCCGTGGTCGGAGACCCGGTGGCGGGCCAGCACGTCCAGCCCGAGATCTGCGGCGGGGTCGCGCCACACCGAGTGGGCGTGGGTGGCCCCGCGCTGGGCGTTGTCCCACTCGATCAGCAGCCTCCGACCCTGCACCCGGGAGCAGTGCGGCGCGCCCGGCTCCCCGGCGGATCCGGCCACCTGGTGGACGGGCCTGGCCGCTGGGTGAACGGCAGGCATGCCGACGAAGGACGGCACGCGGACCGGGGGCGTCGGATCGGCGGCCGGCGGTGGTCGGCGTGGTCGGACGCCGTGGCGTGGCACACACTGGCCGTCGTCGGCACCGCCCGAACAGGAGCCCGTCCATGCGCCGCTGCCTCGTCGTCGCCAACCAGACCCTGTCGAGCGAGAGCCTCGGCCGGGCCGTGCAGGAGCGCATCGCCGCCGGGCCGCACTCCTTCCACCTCGTGGCGCCGGCCACCCCGGCGCGGGACGAGGTCGACGGCCCGAGCGCGTACGCGGCCGTGGGGCCCTCCGTGCAGGAGCGCGCCTTCGCGCTGGCGCGGCAGCGTCTGGACCGGGCGCTGGACGAGCTCCGCGCCCTGGGCGCCGAGGTCGACGGCGAGGTCGGCGACCCCGATCCGCTGCAGGCCGTCCGGGCCGCGCTCGGCCACTTCCCGGCCGACGAGATCGTCGTCTCGACGCTGCCGCGCGGCCTGTCGCAGTGGCTCCGCCGCGACCTCCCGGCCCGGCTCCGCAAGGCCTGCGGTGTCCCGGTCACGCAGCTCACCGAGGAGGCGGGCACCGGGGCGCGCACCTGAGCCCCGCGAGCCCGGCGGGTCGGGAACCGTCGAGCGGTCCGTGAGCGTTGCCTGGGGACCGGCCCCCGCCCTGCACGAGGAGCTCCATGACCACCCCGCTGCCCACCGGCCCCGCCGTCGCCCTCGAGGTGGGCGACGACGGCGAGCTGTCGTGGCTGATGTCGCTCGACCCCACGGTCCTGGCCGTCCTCGGCGGCACCGTGCTGGTGCTCCTGCTCGTCGCCCTGCTCACCGCTTGGCTGGTGGTGCGACGCGTGCGGCGCAGCCCGCTGGTCGCCCGCGGCCGGGAGCTGGCCTCCCGCGGCCGCGAGCTGGGCCTGCAGGGGGCCACCGCCGTCGCCGCGCGCCGTCTGCCACCGGGGTCCCGGCGCTCCGCGGCGGAACTGCAGCTGGAGATCTGCCGGGCGCGGGACGGGCTGCGCCGCCACGTGGCCGCGGCGCAGGCCGCCGGTGCGCACCTCGGGGACGTGCCCGACCTGCTGCCGTCGCTGGTCGCCGAGGGCAGCCGGCTCGAGCAGCGGCTGCGGCTCCGAGCCCTGGGGGCCGACCCGACCGACCGCTCCGATCCGGAGCCCGAGGCCCGGGCCTACCTGGACACGGTCGCCGACGTCTGCGAGGCGGTGCGCGAGGCGGAGCGGGCGGTGGTGGCGAGCAGCCGCCCGGTCACCGACGTCGCCGATGCGGTCGCCGCCCTGCGCGCGCACACGACCGCCTACCAGGAGCTCACCGCACCGCCGGCTGCGCCCTCGCTGCCTTCTCCGGCGCCGGAGCTCCGCGACCGACGCTGAGCACGACCAGGGTGGCGGCCAGCCCCAGGACCAGGCAGCCGGCGATCGCCGGGAGGTAGGAGCCCGAGGCGTCGACGGCCGCGCCGGCCAGCGGTGCGCCGAGGGCGGAGCCGATCCCGGCGCTGGTGTACAGGACGCCGAGCAGCCCACCGAGGCGGGTGGTGCCGAAGCGGTCGGCGACGACGGCGGGCCCGATCGCCACGAAGCCCCCGTAGCCGACGCCGAGCACCACGGCGAAGGCGAGCAGCATGCCGTACCCGCTGCCCAGCGCCCACAGCGCGAAGCTCAGCCCCATGGTGAGGAAGCACCCCTGGAAGGCGCGCAACGACCCGGTCCGCGCCGCGATCAGCCCCAGGAGCAGCCGGCCGGCGGTGCTCGCCAGCCCGATCACGCCGACCAGGGCCGCCGCCGCGACCCGGTCGACCCCCTGCTGCACGGCGTACCCGGGCAGGTGCACGAACGGCACGAACAGGGCCACGGACAGCAGCCCCGAGGCCAGGTACAGCCGCCGGTAGTCGCGGTTGCGCACCGCGTCGCGGAGCGTCAGCGCCGCCGGGCCCGCCTCCACCGGCGGCGCCTGGACCACCAGGGCGCACACCACGAGGACCACCGCCCCGGCCAGCCCCAACACGAGGTGGGTGGTGCGCCACCCGAGCTCGCCGATCAGCGCGGCGGCCAGCGGCGCCACCGCGAGGGTGCCCAGGCCGATCCCCGTCACCGACACCCCGATCGCGAGCGTGCGGCGCCGCTCGAACCACCCGCTCACGACGGCCACCATCGGGACGTAGGCGCAGGCCACCCCGATGCCGACCCCCAGCCCGTAGGTGAGCAGGCCTATCCAGAGCTCACCTGCCAGCGAGGTCGCGGTCAGCCCGGCGCCGAGGGCCACGGCACCGACCAGCAGCACCCGCCGGGGGCCGTAGCGGTCCACCGCGACGCCGCTGAGCGCGCCCAGGCCGAAGTAGGTGAGCGAGGTCAGGGCGAAGAACGCCGACGTCGCGCCACGACCGGAGCCGAACTCCTCGGCCATCGGGGCGAGGAAGGCACCGAACGAGTAGGCGATGCCGAACGAGACGAACATCCCGGCGAACGCCGCGGCGACCATCACCCAGCCGCGGACCGAGTCGACCGCTGCCGAGGAGCGCATGGGGTCGGACGATACGAGACCGCCGGGCGCGACGGTGCGAGGCCGGGACCGGCCGGGTCGTCAGGGGCGGAACCGCAGGACGACCACCTCCGAGTCCTGCGACGGGGGGGCCTCGTCGAACTGGCTGTCCACCAGCAGCAGCCGCCCGCGTGCGACGTCCGCGGTGGTCAGCACGCGGTCGGGGTCGGTGGCCACCTCGGCGACCGCCCGGGCCGCCGTGGCGTCGGGGTCCAGCCGCAGGTAGGTGAGGATGCGCGGGAAGTTGCGGACGGCGACCAGCGTGCGCCCCTCCACCACGAGCCCATCGGCCGAGGTCAGGTCGACGTCGCCGGTGTCGACGAGGGTGGGCGCCGCCGTCGCGAGGTCGAAGCGCCACAGCTGCCCGGCCGCGCTGTGCGCCACCACCAGCGACCGGCGGTCGGGGGCCACCTCGATGCCGTTGAGGCCGAACGTGCCCGGCTCCTGCGCGATGGTGCCGGCCGCGTCCGACCACAGCGACGCCGTCCAGTCGCCGTGCTCGCGGGCGATCCGGAAGATCCGCGGGGTGGTCGAGTCGGTGACGTAGGCGGCGCCGTCCGGGCCGATGACGACGTCGTTGAGGAACAGCGGGCCGTCGACGGGCATCCGCAGGGCCGCCAACAGGTCGCGGTCGTCGTCGTAGATCCAGAAGTCCGGGGCGTCCGCGGGCGCGCCGTCCTGCGTGCGGTTGTCGCCCCCGGCGACGTAGACCCGTTCGCGCCGGTCGGTGGCGATGCCGACGGCGACGCGCCGGCCGTCCGCCAGGGCGTCGTCCTCGTCCAGCCACACATCGGTCCGCGGGTGGTCGAGCCGGCCGCGGTGGAGCTCCCCGCCGGTGGTCTCCGTGACGTAGAACGCCCGGCCCTTCCCGGCGACGGCGATCCCCTCGAACTGGGAGCCCTCCGGATCGCCGGACAGCGCGTAGGTGACCGGCTGGCCGCGGCCCTCACCGGGACGGCGGTCGTCCGCGGCGACCGGCGGGGCGAGCGCGAGCACGAACGGCGGGAGGAGGAAGACCGCCGCGGCGGTACGGCGGAGCGTCGGGCGCATGAGGCCTCCGTGTGGAGTGGGTGGACCCCCGTGCGACCCACACGATGACGCGGGACGCCCGGGAGCGCCAGCGACCTGCGCGCCCGGCCTCCGGCGTCAGGGCTCGGCCGCGTCCCCGGTCGCGGTCAGCCACGCCCGGGCCGCCGCGTAGTCGTCGGCGGTCCCGAGGACGCGGTAGCCGCTCGGGGTGCGTTCCAGCAGCAGCCAGGCGCCGTCGAACGCCTCGAGGACCGTGTCGTCGCAGCGGTCCGGCAGCCCGTGGGGGAACCGGGCCGAGCGGATCTCGCGCCGGTGGGGCGGCGGCGTCGCGGACATGGGCTCGCCGGGAGGGGTGGCCGATCCGCACCGGCCGCCGTCAGGACTTCCAGCGCCTGCGCACGTCTTCGGCGAAGGCGGTGTACTCCCGGACCGGGAGGACCTCCTCGAGGGTCAGGTGGTGGCTCATGGGCAGGGCGCCCATCACGACCTGGTCGAGCTGGTCGTGCGACTCGACCTCCACGATCCCGATCACCCGGCGCTGGCCGGCCACCTTGTACAGGCTCTTGATCAGCCCCGCTTCCATCGCGCCGACCGCCGCCTGGGTCTCCCGCTCCCACTCGTCCCAGAACTCGTCGCGGTCCAGGCGGGTGTGTTCGACGCGGAAGCTGAGGTGGAACAGCATCGGGCGCTCCTGAGGTGCGGGGCGGCGCCGTCCGACGCCGCCGCTGCGGGGTGGCCGTCAGGGTGCTCCCGCCTCCTCCGCGCGACAAGGCTTCGGACCGGCCGGTGTTCCCGGGCGCGCCGGGTCTCCCGCAGCGGCCGTCGCGGTGGGTACCTTCTGTGACCTGGACCACAGCAGCACGTGGAGGTCGGCACCATGACCCTGACCGAGCAGCGCACCGAGCCGGAGCAGGCGGGCGACCCGTCCCCCCCGAGCACGTCGACGTCCTGATCGTCGGGAGCGGCGTCTCGGGCATCGGGGCCGCCCACCACCTCCGGGAACGCTTCCCCGAGAAGTCGCTCGTACTCCTCGACGCCCAGGACCGCCACGGGGGGACCTGGTGGACCCACCGGTACCCCGGCGTCCGCTCGGACAGCGACCTGTTCACCTACGGCTACCGCTTCAAGCCCTGGCGCGGCCCTTCCATCGCGGCGGGCGAGGAGATCCTGAAGTACCTGGACGAGGTCATCGCCGAGGACGGCCTCGCGCCGCACATCCGCTTCCTGCACCAGGTCACGGCAGCGAACTGGTCGAGCGAGGACCGACGGTGGACCGTGCACGTCACCCGCACCGACACCGGGCAGGAGCTGCGGTTCACCACCGGCTTCCTGTGGATGTGCCAGGGCTACTACAACCACGCCCGGCCCTACCAGCCGCGCTGGGAGGGGATGGAGCGGTTCGAGGGCCAGGTCGTGCACCCGCAGCAGTGGCCCGACGACCTGGACCTCTCCGGCAAGCGGGTCGTCGTCATCGGGTCCGGCTCCACCGCCGCGACGCTGATCCCCGCCATCGCCGGGCAGGCGGCGCACGTCACCATGCTGCAGCGCTCGCCGTCCTACTTCCTCGCCCCGCCGTTGACGCACGACCTCGCGGTGACGCTGCGGCAGCTGGACATCCCGGAGGACTGGACCCACGAGATCCTCCGCCGGGCCTACACCGCCGAGTTCAACGAGCTGGCCCGGCTGGCGCACGAGGCCCCCGACGATCTGCACACGTTCCTCATGGAGTCGATGAAGCCGCTGCTCCCGGAGGGCTTCGACGTCGAGAAGCACTTCACGCCGCGCTACCGCCCGTGGCAGCAGCGCATCGCGATCGTCCCCGAGGGTGACCTGTTCGCGGCGCTCCGGGAGGGGAAGGCCTCGATCGTCACCGACACGATCGAGACCTTCACCGAGACGGGGATCCGGGTCGGCTCCGGGGAGGAGCTGGAGGCGGACGTCGTGGTCACCGCCACGGGGTTCGACCTCTCCGTGCTCGGGGACGTCGCCTTCGCCGTGGACGGCGAAGCGGTGGACTTCACCGAACGCTTCACCTGGCGCGGCCTGATGATCAGCGGCGTCCCCAACATGGCCTACGTCTTCGGCTACTTCCGGCACAGCTGGACACTGCGGGTGGACCTCGTCAGCGACCTCGTGATCCGGCTGATGGAGACCATGGAGCTCAAGGACGCCACCATGGTCGTCCCGACGCTGCGCGACGAGGACGCCGGCATGCAGGTGCGCCCGTGGTGCGACCCGGAGGACTTCAACGCCGGGTACGTCATGCGGTCCCAGCACGTGTTGTTCAAGCAAGGCGACCGCGAGCCGTGGACGCACATGCTGGAGCACGCGGCAGAGGCCGAGATCCTGCCCAAGGCCGATCTCGACGACGGGTCGCTCGTCTACCGGTGACGCCGTCGCCCTGCCCAGATCTCCCGACGGGCGCCGTGCCCGGCGGGTTCCACAGCTCAGCGAGGAGCCACCATGCCGCAGACGGCCGTCCGGACCGGAGTGACGCTCAACTACGAGATCAGCGGCGAGGGCGACCCGCTGCTGCTCGTCATGGGGACGTCGGGATCGCTGCTGCTCTGGGGCGAGCTGGTCCCGCGGCTGGCCGAGCACCACCGGGTGATCGCCTACGACAACCGCGGGCTCGGCGGCAGCGAGCGAGGCGAGGGCGAGATCACGGTGGCCTCCTTGGCCGAGGACGCCTCCGCCCTGCTGGAGGCACTGGACGTCCCGCGGGCGCACGTCATGGGCTGGTCGCTCGGCTCGGCGATCCTGCAGGAGCTCGCGCTCGCGCACCCGGAGCAGGTCGCGACCGCGGTCATGTACGCGACCTGGGCGCGGTGCGACGGCTTCCAGCGCTCGGTGCTCTCCGCCCTGCGGCACCCCTACGCCACGCGGGACATGGAGGCGGCCCTGGCGAGCGCCGGCATCGCCTTCTCACCGCAGCTGCTCGACCACCCCGACTTCGAGAAGATGCTCGAGCCGATGCTGCCGGCGTTTCCCCAGACCGAGGAGCAGATGCAGGTCACGGTCGAGCAGTGGGACGCCGACCTGGCGCACGACACCCTCGACCGGCTGGGCGGCATCACCGCCCCCACCCTCGTGGTCGTGGGCGAGCAGGACCTGCTCACCCCGCCCTGGCAGGCGAAGGCGGTCGCCGACGCCGTTCCCGGCGCGCGGTACGAGCTGATGACGGGGCCGGGGTCCAGCCACGGGCTGCACATCGAGCGACCCGACGACCTGGTGCGCCTGGTGACCGCGTTCCTGAACGAGCACACGCTGCTGCAGTCGAGCTGAGCGGGGGGGCGGCCCGGGACGGTCAGCGGGCAGGACCCACGACACGCGCGGGTCGGTGGAGGACGCACCCGTCCTCCACCG